>NZ_JBGCCA010000037.1:0-110695 GCF_041261265.1 Streptacidiphilus sp. MAP12-33 | reverse complement strand
AAACCGTCAAACGACCCGAGACCCTGATCGAACGCGACCGAGTCAGACCACGTTGATCACAGCCCTGAACAGGCCGAATGGTTAAGGATCAAGCTCAGAACCACACAGGCATGGTGTGGTTGCGGAGTTCGCACGGGTCTTCCGGCGGGGGCCCTCCACCGCACGGCCGCTCCACCGCCCCACCCAGGGGATCCGCAGAGATCGAGGGCTCATCGACCACGGCCCTGAGGGAGGGCTGCCAGGTTCGCGGCGAGGCGCTCGGTCGGGGTCTCGACCCAGTTCAGGGTGCGGGCCGTCCGGTAGCCGAGGGCGCGGTTGATGGCGATCATGTGGTTGTTGGTCGTGGCCGTGGTGGTGCAGATCCGTTCGAGGTCCGGGCGCTCCTCGCCGAGCCGGCGCATCATGGCGGCCTTGACGGCCAGGCCGAGCCCGTGGCCGCGGTGGGTGGCGAGCACCGAGGTGTCGTGGACGTAGCCGACCTCGGGGCGGTGCGGGAAGTTGTGGATGACGTGGGTGCCGACGACTTCGTCCGTCGCCTCGTGGACGGCGGCGACGACGCGCTGTTCCGTGCCGGCGTCCACCAGTTCGCGGTCGGTCTCCCGGACCCGCTCGGGGGTCCACACGGTCTCGCGGTAGCTCAGTTGCCCCATCGGGGCGTCCTGGATGGCCTGCCGGGCCAGGGCGTAGGAGTCGACGAGGTGGCCGGGGGTGGCGCCGGTCCAGTGGACCAGGCGGTAGCCCTCGGGGGCCGGAGCCTCCCAGAGACCGGCGGGAGTCGTGGCGGTGAGCAGGACCTGCAGCACCATGCTGTGGGTCACCTCGAAGCCGAGGTTCGTCGCCCACCGCAGGCCGGCCGAGCCGGGCTTCATCGGGAAGCCGAGGACGGTGCCGCGGCCGGTCTCCCGTACCTCGCGCATCGCCAAGCGCAGCAGCTCGGTCCCGGTGCCGCGGCAGCGCAGCTCGGGATGCACGTTGATCTCGATGCTCGCGATGCCCGCGTTCTCGCCCTCGGGGAGTGCGAGTTTGAGGGAACCGGCCAGACGGCCGTCCACGTGGCCGACCCAGAAGCGGCACAGCCCGTCCTCCAGCGGCGGCGTGCGAAGCCGGCCGATCGAGGTCTCGTAGGTCAGCGGTGGGTCCTCGGGCGTGTCCGCCGCCACGCAGGCGGCCCGCATCGTGAAGTAGTCGGAAAGGACGCGCTCGGAGGCACTGGCCGGGTCGAGTGGCTGAACGTCGACGGTCACCGGGGACAACGGAACTCCAGGATCTCGGTAGGGGCGTCCCGCGTCGGCGGCTCGAACTCGGAGGGCGCGGGCGCGAGTTTGTCAGAGGTGCTCACCGGAGCAGGCCCGCCGGGCTCGCCGACGAGCAGCAGGAGCACCAGCGCGACCATGACGAGCCCGAAGCTGACCAGTCCCATCGCGACCATGATCCCGCCGTGCAGCAGGACCGTCAGGCAGAGCGCCGTACGGCGGAACCGTCGCGGCAGCAGTGCACCCACAGCGATCAACAGCTCCACGACGAGTACGCCCCAGGTGAGCAGCCTGATGGCGGTTTCGGAGGTCAGCAGCGGTTCGAGCGGCTGCCGCAGGCCGGACGGGAGCCCGTAGAACGGGTCCACCAGGACGGTGGACATGGCCTCGCCGCTGCGCCATCCCGCCGTGGTCAGCTTCGAGATGCTCGCGGTGAAGTAGATGACGGCGATCTGGCAGCGGATCGCCCACCAAGCGGCATACGAACTGCCCGCCCACACCGGGGCCAGCGGCTCGCGCGGCCGGGTCCAGTGCCAGGTCCGCCCGTCGCCCAGCAGGAACGGGATGATCAGCATGGTCGCGGCGAGCGCGGCCTCCTCGGCCCCGCTGGCCATCGTCATGCTCTGGCCCAGGCTCCAGGCCACGAACCAGTGCGGCACGCACGTCCACTTCGGGCGGTACCCGATCGCCACGAGGACGAGGACGGCCGTCGCGAGGAGCCGGCTGACGAGCAGGCCGCCGGAGCCCGGGCCGGCGACGCACCACAACGACAGCTCGCGGGCGCCGTAGCAGCGCATGCCCTCGGGCAGGCCGGGCTGGTAGGTGAACAGGTCGTGGTCGGGCGTGAACCCGATGCTGATCAGTTCGGAGACGGCCAGGATCGACCGGGTGAGGGCCAGCGGCAGCGTCCGCGGATCGAAGTTCGCGGCCGACGTGAGGACACGGTCCTTCAGCCGTTGCATGCGATCTCACCGTTCGCGATCCGCAGGATCTTCCAATCGGATTGCCAGAGACGGGTGTTCGCCGTCCAGCGGACCGGGGTCTGCGCCGAGAGCAGGATGTGGCCGCAGATGGACGGACGGGCGGTGTGGTTGACGGTGCGAACCACGGGAGCGCGTAGCGCCGCGGCCCGGCAGTCGGCCGGGGTGAGCGCCGAGCAGTCCAGCCAGTCGCCGACGGCGATCTGGCCGGTGAGGTTGGCCAGTTCGACGTACCGAGCGTACGCCGAGCGACTCAGCCCCCAGTCCGTGGCCGACGCCATCTGCAGCTGAGGGGCGGCGGTCAGCCGACCGCCGTGCCCCACGAACAGCGCCACGCTGGTCTCCGTCGTCGGTTGCTCGGCGAAGAAGCTCCATCCCTGGGGCCACACCACCCTCGTCGATTCACGCTCGGCCTGAAGCCAGCCCGGCAGCAGCCGGGCCGGAACCAGCTGGGTGGAAGAGGCCAGCAGCATCACGAGGAGCAGGGCGGCCGTGAAACAGAACCCCTGGGCGCTCCGCGACGCGGTGGCCGTGCCTCGTTGCGCCGTCACTAGCAGGAGGTGCAGCTCAGGTTGTTCGGCCTGGGCACGCGGGCATCCGCCTGGGTCGCGACCAAGCCCACCAGCAGTAGGGCGACCAGTGCCCCGATGATTGCGAATCGCATCTTTTCCCCCGACTTGCGTCGTTATTCATTCCTTTGTCAGCCTTGGTGGCCAACCGATGTGAACCTACCGGACGCCGCTACCGATCACCTACCGGTGAGCTAACCTTGCGCTGACCGGCGCACTTCTGGTCCCGCAGCCAGGAGTAACAGCGCCAGGCGGTCACGGCGTCCCGAGGGACGTACCGAGCACAACATGGGGGTGCGGGATGGATCTCGACGTTCGGCTGCTGGGGCCGCTGGAGGTCGAGGTGGGGGGAGACCTGCTGCCTCTCGGGGGTCTGCGTTCGCACCGACTGCTCGCCGTGCTGCTGCTGAACGCCAACAGCGTCGTCCGAATGGACCGGCTGGTCGACGTGATGTGGGAGTCCGCGCCGCAGTCGTCGCGCCAGCAGATCCACAACACGGTGGCGACGCTGCGCCGCGCCATCGCGCCGGTGGAGGGGTTTGACCTGGTCACCAGCCAGCTCGGCTACCGCATCGTCGTTGACAGCGACCGGCTGGACCTCACTCGCTACCGCACCGCGGTACGGGAGGCCGACCGGGCTGTGGCCGAGGGCGAGCCCGGGACGGCGGTCTCGCTGCTCACGGGGGCCCAGGCGCTGTGGCGGGGGTCGGCACTGACCGGGCTCGGCGGCGAGTACTTCGAGAACGTCGCCACCCGGCTCTCGGAGGAATACCTCGCCACGACCGAGTCGCTGATGGAGCTGCGCGTCCAACTGGGCGAGAGCGCACGGGTCGTGGGTGAGCTCACGGAGCTCGTCGCCACGCACCCCTCGCGACAGTCACTGCGCGCGACGCTGATGGCCGCACTGCACTCCACCGGCCGCCAGGCCGACGCCCTGGAGGTGTACGAGGAGGGCAGGCGGGTCCTCGTCGAGGAGTTCGGGTTGGACCCGAGCGACGAGCTCAAGGCCCTGCACGAGCGCATCCTGCGAGGGCTGCCGGTGGTCGAGTCCGCCGCAGTGGAACGGCCCTCGGCTCCGGCGCCCCAGGCCGCCCCGGTGATCCCGGAGCCCGCTGGTCCGGCCGTGTCGACCACGCGACGGTTCCTGCCGCACGACCCCCGCGAGTTCTCCGGGCGCCAGGACGAGATTCTTCAGCTCATGGAGGACAGCCGGCAGACGGGATCGGTGTCCCTCGTCATCTCGGCGATCAACGGGATGGGCGGCATCGGCAAGACCGCTCTCGCCGTGCATTTCGCACACACCGTCTCGGCCGACTACCCCGACGGGCAGTTCTTCGTCGACCTGCGGGGGTTCACCGCCGGGGTCGAGCCGCTCAGCCCGGAGGAGGCCCTTGGCCACCTGCTGCGCCAGTGCGGACTGCCGGACGAGCTGGTCCCGCCCGGCCTGGAGGACCGCACCGCCACCTGGCGTAGCGTGATGGCCGACAGGAGGGCGCTGGTCCTGCTGGACAACGCGCTCGGCGTGGAGCAGGTCCGGCCGCTGCTGCCGGGGACGCACGGCCCGCTCGTCCTCATCACCAGCCGCCGCCGGATGCCCGCCCTGGAGGGCGTCGTACCTCTGTCGCTCGACCTGATGCCGCAGGCCGACGCGGTCGCGCTCTTCTTGCACATCGTCGGGCCGCAGCGGCTGGCCGTCGAGGAGGACGCCGAGGGCCGGGTCGCCGAACTCGTCGAGCTCTGCGGGCGGTTGCCGCTGGCCGTACGGATCGCCGCCGGCCGCTTCCGCGAGCGGACGAGCTGGACGATGCCCTACCTGATCCAGCAGCTCAGCGACCAGGAGAAGCGGGCCAGGTTCCTTGACTTCGGCGACCGGAGCGTGTCGGCCGTCATCTCCATGTCGTACCGGTCCCTCTCGGAGGAGCACCGCCGGCTCTTCCGACTGCTGAGCCTCCAGCCGGGCCCCAACTTCACGCCGCCCGTCGCTGCGGCCCTCGCGGATCTGCCGATCGACCGGGCCGAGGAGATCCTTGAGTCGCTCTTCGACGACAACCTCGTCCTCCAGGAGCAGCCGGACCGCTACCACTTCCACGATCTGGTCCGTGACTACGCCTCGCGGATGTGCGCGCAGCACGACGGCGAGGAGGACAGGAAGGAGGCGCTCGACCGCCTCTTCGACCACTACCTGCGGACCGCCTCGGCCTGGTGCGCCCCGCTGGCGATGGGTCCGTTCCGTAGGGAACTGACCGACGCCCGCCCTGGTCCGGGGGTCCCCGAGCCCTCCTCGGTCGCCGAGGCCGTCGAACTGCTCGCGGGGGAGTCGGTCAACCTTGTCGAGGCCGCCCGGTCGGCGCTCAGCGACGGCCCGCCTGACACGGCGTGGCAACTGGTCTGCGCCGTCCAGCCGTTCCTGCGGCGGACCAACTACGCGGGTGCCGCGCTCAAGCTCTTCGAGGATGCCGTCGTCGCCGCCCGATCGGCCGGGGACGAGCGTGGCGAGGCGTTGATCCTGATAGGTCTCGCCGGAGCCCTGCGGCAGCGGGGTCGCAGTGCGGAGGCCCGAGTGGCGCTGGAGGCCGGCATTGCGATCAGCAGGCGCGGAGCCGACCGCGACACCGAGATGTACCAGCTGACCGAGCTGGGCATCATCGAGATCAACGACGAGCATTTCGGCGAGGCGTACGAGTCCTTCCGCTCGGCCCTGGCCATCGCCGAGGCACGCTCGGACCAGCAGTTGAGCGCGATCCTGCGCAACAACCTCGGGGTGGCCTGCCGGGAGCTGGGCCGCGGCCAGGAGAGCTTCGCACACTTCTCCCAAGTGCTGGACGACCACCGGGTCACCGGCCGCAGCACGGCGGAGGCGTCCACTCTGGTGAACATAGGGGCCCTGCTCGTTCGGGAGCGGCGCTCCAGCGAGGCGATCGACTACCTGGACCGAGCCCTGGTGAGGGCGGACGGCGAGAACCAGGTGCACCTGGCCGCCGAAGCGCAGGCCATCCTCTGCGAGGCATACCGGGCGCTCGGTGATGTCCCCCGCTCCTTCGAGTCCGGTCGTAACGCCCTGCGCATCGCCCGCGAGCACAAGCTGCTGGAGGCCGAGTGCTATGCGCTGAACGGGCTCGGTGAGGCGTACCTCGCCGTGGGGGACCTGGACAGCGCCGAGGTGACCTTCCGCCATGCCGTCACCCTCTCCGGGGAGAGCGGGTTGCGGTCCTGCGAGGCGAGGGCGCTGGAGGGGTCCGCGCACATCGCGCTGTATCGCGAGGACCTGCCGGAGGCGGGCCGACGGTTCGAGTTCGCGGCCTCGACCTACCCCGCCGAGGCCGCGGAGGCCGAGAACCCCCGGGTCCACCTGGCTGACATCTCCTCCCCGCGCATCCGGTGCAACCGCTGTCTGGGGGCGGCCTAGAGGCGGGTCAACCGCAGGATGCTCCCGCACCAGTTGGCGACCTCCCGGCCCAGTGAGGGAGTCGCGGTGGCGGCGAAGTCCCGCCCGGCCTCCCAGGCCAGCGTGGACTGGATCGCGCAGCCCAGGACCAGCCCGGCCCGCGGCGGCCGCCGCCACGCTCTCGCGGATCCAGTCGAGCGACCGGTCGCCGAACACCGCGCCGAACTCGGGATGGCGCTGCTGCGCACCGCAGTCCCACTGCCGGAACTCGGCTGCTTCGTGCTGCTGTGCGCCCTCCGCGGCGAGGACGAGCAGGTAGGCCTCAGTGGGGTACCGGGCGCCGTCCGACGGGCTGTCCGGCGGACCTGATCCTGCGAGACGGCCATCTTCTTGACCCTATCGCCAGAGGAAGGTCGAGAGGTCCTGGGCGTCCATCGCCTCCTCCCGTACGGCGAGGGGCCGTCGGGCGCGAGCACAGCGTCCAGGAGGTGCCGAGGGCGCGTGCCCTCCGAGGTCGTGTAGTCGACGCGTTCCATGGCGTCCGAGAGCACCTGGTAGCCGAAGATGTCCCGACAGGCTTGCTTCTCCCACCGGGAGCCGCCGAGACGGTGTCGAGCTGTTCCGGGGTGGCCTCGTCGGCCAGGAGCCGGCGCTCGACCAGGCGCAGGACCTCGCGCCGGGCGGCCTGCGGCGTGATGTCGGCGGCCTCGGCCAGCAGCGCGGCTGCCGCGTCGACAGTGGTCCAGTTCTCCAGGCCGGTCAGGAACCGGACGAGCCTGGCGTCCGCCGGCCCGTTCCCCCGGTAGACGCGGCTCTCGCGCCGGCTGCGGATGCGCGTCTGCGTCTCGACCGCCTGGAACCGGCGGTCGCTGGAGCGCCGCACTCTCATGCTCAATTCCCCTTCGTGGGAAGGCAGGCCGATTCGGTGCGCACGAATCGACGGCAGGGCACGCCGGCCGGTGGGCCTGGCGAGGACCCGGCCCGCCGGCGCGGAGTTGCTGGGAGCGGCGAACGCCCCAGCGGTGGTTGTCAGTCGCCGTTCTGCTTCAAGCCGGCGGCGGGCTGCAGCTCGGCGAGGTCAAGGGTGGCGACGTTGGGCGCGGCGCCTCCCGCGGCCCTACTCCCGTGCTACCGGCGGCGGGTTGCGGCAGAGTACCCGGCCGATGAGGCCCGTACGGATACTCGAAACGGCGGGGTGACCGGGGATTTCGCACTGGCGACCGGATCCGGAACCGCCGCCGACACCGATCTCTTTGGGTCCCGACGGGGGGTGACTTGGATGTTCAGGGGCGATGGTCCTGAACCGACGGTGCGAAGGAAAGGCTGGTGGAGCGCGTCGACTTGTGGCGGGACCGGCTCGACGGGGCGCCCGAGCAGCTGGACCTGCCCTTCGACCGGCTCCGGCCAGCCGTCCAGTCCCTTCCGGGGCGAAGACCTCCGGTTCGAGATCCCGGCAGTCGTGGCGGGCGACCTCGCGTCCCTCGGCCGCAATCGCGCTGGTTGGGGTCGTCGGGGAGAAACACAAAGGAGAACCGAGCCGGGCGGGCGGTGTCCCGGTGGGCTCGACGGGCGCGGTGGCCGCCGGAGATCGCGTGCTGTGACGGCGGCCGGGCTCACGTAGCGGTCGGCTGTCTTGTGAGTTTTCGCCCGGACGGGCTGCCATTCGACTCCCGGGGCTCCGGCGCGCCCCGCAGTCGCGTTGTTCCGACCCGGAACAGCAACTTCACTGCGCCGGCTTGAACGAAAAGCGGAGATCAGGTCGATGAACGATGAGTAATACCTTGATCAGGTTCGGGAACCCCCGAAGGCTTGGCGGCCCACTGTGGCGTTCGGCGTTGCTGACGGCCAGCGCGGCCGGTGCGAACGTCCTCGTGGTTGCCCCCGAGGACCGGGAGCTGGAAAAGGAATGGGAGGACATCGGCGTCACCGGCCACTGGTTGGCGCCGCAGGAAGCCGAGGCCGTCGGCGCTGCACTGCTGAGGGTGTCGGACGCGGGCGAGGGTGGTGTGGTCATCACCTCCGATCCCGACTCGGCGACCCTGCGGGCCGCGCTGCTGGCCGAGGCAGCACAGCGCTACGACGCGTCGGCCGTGCGGCTGCTGTTGGACAAGGCCGCCACCCGTGAGCTGGCCGCCCGGGCCGGTGTGTCGACCGCGCCCGGTCTGGTGTGGCGTCCGACGGCACCGGCTCCGACGGCGGCGATCCGGCGACTGGCCGACGACTCGCCACGCGGAGTGGTCGTCAAGGGAGCCCTGGCCTGGGCCGGCCACGAGCAGGCACGGGCAGGCAGCGGCAGCGAGGCCGTTGCCGCCGCCGAGGCGCTCGCCGCGAAGTGCGGCACCCATCTTGTGATCGAGGCGTTCGTTCCCGGCGTCGAGTGCTCGCTGGAACTGGTGCGCTTCGCGGACGGCAGTTGCCGTGCGACCGGCTGGAGCGTCAAGGGACGGACGGACGACGAACGCCATCCGCTCTACCGGCCGAGGATCGCGCCGGCCGAAGCGCCGCCGGCCGCGCTCGTGCACGCGGCGGAAGCCGTGCTCCACGAGGCGCAGTATCAGGGCATCGCCGACTTCGACCTGATCTGCACCGATGACGGCGACGTCGTTGTCCTTGAGTGCAACCCGCGCACGTCCTGGGCGACGCTGCTCCACTGGACGAGCCGCGGCTACTCGTCCGTCGAGTGTGCCCTGGCCGCAGACCGGGACCTGTCGGGGGACCGCGAGCCGCTGCTGGCCGCCGAGTTCCTGCTCCCGGACGACGAACGAGCGTCCCGCGCGGTGGCGTCCGTCGCGGAGGCCGACGGCTGGGTGCACCCGGCCGTCGAAGGGCTGCGCGCACGCGGCTTCGTGAGGGCACGCGACATCGACGGTCTCGCCGCCGTGGCGGGCTTCCTGGAGCGCACCTGCGGCATCGCCCTCACCTCCCACCTCGACCTCGCCGAAACGGCGCTGGAGCTCCAGGTCGAATTCGGCACCGCGCTGGTCCCGCGACGGGCAGGCGACGCATGAAGGTCTCCCTGGCCGCCAGCCTCGACGACGTCCCCGACGCCGCATGGGACCGGATGGCCGCCGCGGCGCAGGCCGGCTTCTACCTCAGCCACCGGTGGCTGAGGCACGAGGAGGACAGTGTCACCGCGACCGCCGGATACGTGCTGGTCACCGACGAGGCCTCCCGGCTGGTCGGCGCAGCACCGGTGTACCTGGTCCACCAGGAGCCGAACGCCGGTTACCGTCCCCACGAGGCCCTGACCGGCGTCCGCCCCGCGGACCGCCTGCTGATCGCCGGAGCCCGACGCGGCTACCGGAACGCACCGCTGCTCGACCCCGATCTCGACGCAGCCGACCGGGAGCACTGTCTGCAACTGCTGGTGGACGCAGTGGCCCAGGTCGCCCGGGAGTGGGAAGCAGACCAGGCCTGGTGGCTGTACGTGCACGACGACGTCGCCGCCGCCCTCGCCACCGCGACCGGTACCCGCGTCCCGCAGCTCCAAGGGACGGACGCGGCCGTCAGCCTGCCGGGCAACGGCTTCGACGACTACCTCGGCGCCTTCCCGGCCCGCCGCCAGTACGCCATCCGCAAGGAGCTCAACGCCTTCCGGGCGGCCGACTACGAACTGCGCCGGCTCAAGCTGTCGCAGTGCTGGTCACAAGCCGGCGACCTGCTGGCCCAGTTGCAGGGCAAGTACGGTCACCCGGCCGACCCCGAACCGCTGCGCCAACTGCTGCGCCGCCAGGCAGAGGGACTGGCGGACAGCGGCACCATCCTGGGCTGCTTCCGGGACGACCAGATGGTGGGCTTCGCCCTCACCTACGACTTCGCGGGAACCGTCTGGCTGCGCGCCACCGGCTTCGACTACGACCGGCTCGCCGGCGCAGCCGAGTACTTCGCTCTCAGCTGCTACCAGCCTATCGAGCACGCCTACCTATCGGCCGACCTGCGGCGCATGCACCTGGGCAAGGGAACCGCCCAGGCGAAGTCCAGGCGCGGAGCACGGCTCAGCCCCCTTTGGGCGGTGCCGAACCACGGTTCCCACGACGCCGCCGACGACGCGGTCGCCGCGGCGAACCACCGGCTGGGCCAGGCCTGGCAAGCCGAACTGGGCGACCACGCCCCCTCGCTTTCATTCAACTGACTACTCAGGAGATGACCTCATGACCATTGTCGACAACGCACGCCCCGTCCAGGCCGACCAGAACCCGGCCGGCTCGGAGGTCCGGGCGCGGGTGCACGTCCCGCTCAAGACGCCGCTCGGACAGTGGCTGAAGGCCGACGTCTTCAGCTTCCGCGGTCTGGCCGACCACGGCGAGCACCTGGCCATCGGCCTGGGTGACTACACCGGCAGCACCGAGCCCCTCGTCCGGGTCCACTCGGAATGCCTGACGGGCGACGTCCTTGGCTCCGCGCGCTGCGACTGCGGCCCCCAGCTGCAGGAGGCCCTCACCGAGATCGAGTCGGCCGGCGGAGTGCTGCTCTACCTGCGCCAGGAGGGGCGCGGCATCGGGCTCTACAACAAGATCGACACCTATGTCCTGCAGGACCAGGGCATGGACACCTACGAGGCCAACGAACACCTCGACCTGAACGCGGACTCCCGCGACTACCAGGTCGCGGCTGACATGCTCAGCGCCCTCGGCATCACCCGGATCCGCCTGCTGACCAACAACCCGGAGAAGGTCCGGCAGCTCCAGCAGTGCGGCGTCCAGGTCGTCGAGCGGGTGTCCACCGGCGTGTTCGTCACCCCGTACAACCGCCACTACCTGCAGACGAAGGCGCGCAAGACCCACCACGCCATCGAGGTCCCGCAGCACGCCGGCTGACCGACCGTCCACGTCGCGAGAAAGTCCGAACCGTCATGCGAGCTCTGCTCATCACCGGAAGCCCGAACCCCCTGTCGGCCACCGCCGCCCTCGCCTCGGTCGCCGCGGACGCCCTGCGCGCCGCAGGCGTGGAGATCGAGATCCTCGACCTCGCGGGCTACGGCCTCACACCCCTCCCCGGGCCGGACACGGCTGCCAAGGCGACGGCCCTGCGCGACCACGTCGCGTCCGCCGACGCCGTCGTCCTCGCGTCGCCCGTCTACCACGCGGGGTACTCGGCCGTCCTCAAGACCGCCCTGGACCACCTACCCGACGGGTCCTTCGACGACAAGGCGGTCGCCGTCCTCGCTCACGGAAGCGGCCCACGCAGCGGCAACGTCGTCTGCGAGCAACTCCGCACCGTGGCCAAGGCCCTGGGCGGCTGGCTGATACCGACCCAGGTGGCCAGCTGCCCGGACGACTTCGTCACCACCGCGACCGGCGGGATCGCGCCGGCGGACGAGATCGCCCGGCGGTGCGAACAGCTGACGGTCGAGCTGATCCGCTGCGCGCACATGCTGCGCCAGACGGTGACCCTGTGACCAGGGCGGCGCAGGTGTCCGCGGCGGAACGGGACGCCATGGACCTGGCCGTGCAACTGGCCGCCGAGCGGCTGGGCCGCACCACGCCCAACCCCTCGGTGGGCTGCGTGATCCTCGACCGCCAGGGGAACCGGGTGGCCGAGGGCGCGCACGAGGCGGCGGGCGGACCCCATGCCGAGGTGGTCGCGCTGCGCCGGGCGGGCGCGGCCGCCGCCGGAGGAACGGCCGTCGTCACGCTGGAGCCCTGCGCGCACACCGGTCGCACCGGCCCCTGCGCGACCGCACTGATCGAGGCCGGGATCGCACGCGTCGTCTACGCCGTGGCGGACCCCAATCCGGTCGCGACCGGCGGCCACGAGCGGCTGATCGCTGCGAGGGTCGAGGTGGTGGGCGGTGTGCGCGAGCCGCAGGCACGGCAGGCCAACCGGTTCTGGCTGCACGCCACCACCCACCACCGTCCCTACGTCACCTGGAAGTTCGGCGCCACACTGGATGGCCGGGCAGCCGCCGCCGACGGCACCTCGCGCTGGATCACCGGGCCGCAGTCCCGCAGGGACGCACACGAACTGCGAGCCCGGCACGACGCGATCCTGGTCGGCCCCGGCACGGTGCGCGCCGACGACCCCCACCTGGGCCTGCGCCACGGCGTCGTGGGCCGGGCGCCGGTTCGGGTGGTGCCGACGCGCTCGGCGAAGGACCTGCCCGCCCACGCCCGTATCTGGGACCGGACCGCGTCAACGCTCCTCGCCCTGGCCGATCCCGCCTCGGCGGCGCACCTCCCCGGCCACGTTCAGCGTTTCACCGTGCCGCCCGGCGCCGGGGCCGGGGTCGACCTGACGGCCGTTCTGAGGGAACTCCACGACCGGGACATCCACTCCGTGCTCGTGGAAGGCGGCCCTCGGATCGCCGGGGCCCTGCTCGCGGCAGGGCTGGTGGACGAGGTGGTCGGCTACCTCGCCCCCGCGCTGCTGGGAGACGGACCGTCGGCCGTCGCAGACGCCGGCATCACGACTCTCGCGGACCGGATCCGGCTCGACGTGCTCGACGTACGGGTGCTCGGCCAGGACGTCCGCATCACCGCAACACCCGAGAGGACAACCACATGCGGATGAGAGCCGGGCTCGTCCTGCCCCTCTACGACGACCCCTGGACCGACCCCGTCGGCCGGATCCTCCACCTCGCCGACCTCGGCATCCCGGGCATCTGGGTTCGGGACATCCCCCTGCTGCAGAACGACGGCGTCGACCGCGGAGCCGGGTTCGATCCGGTCGCGCTGCTCAGCAACGCCCTCGGCCGGGGCGTGCCGTTCGACGAGATCGGCACCGCGGTGCTGTGCCTCAGCTACCGGCAGCCCCTCACCCTGGCACAGGCGGTGGCCACCCTGCAGACGCTCTCGGGCAACCGGCTCGTCGTGGGCGTCGGCGCCGGCGTCCGGACCCCGGTCAACGAGGTCTACGGCCTGGACCCGGACCTGCGCCGCCGGCATTTCATCCACGCCGTGAGGGTGCTGGACGACCTGCTGCGCCGCGGCGCGGCGAGCCTGCCCGAGACGGTGCGGTTCGAGTGCGCACCGGACGCGAGCCCACCCCCGCTGCTGCTCGCCTCCAACGACCCGGTGGCACTGCGCGAACTGACGGGGCTGGCCGACGGCTGGATGACCAACTACGTCACGCCACAGCGAGTCCCGACCGAGCTGCGCGCGATCTGCCCCCAGGCAGTCCCCCTGCCCAGCACCATGCAACTCACCTTGGCGGTGAGCACTGCCGACCAGGACCTGCCGCCCACCCCCGAGCCGTACGGTCGGCTGACCCTGCTGCGGGTCGGCGCCCGGCAGCTGCCCGGGCTCCTGGAGCGGTACGACGAAGCGGGACTGGCCCGCGTCCTGGTCCACCTGCCGTTCGACAACGCCGACGGCAGCCAGCTCGCCGCTCTGGCCTTGGCACTGCGGGTCACCGACCTCGCCACCACCGGCGTGTAGCCGCCCGGGGGGCACGCACATCGACCCGCTCGACAGTTCCCTGCTTGGAGGCAGTACCCATGACACCCACCCGACTCCTCGTGCTCGGCGCGGGAGAGGGCCACCAGACGGCGTTCGCGACCTGGATCCGCGCGGGCCTGCGGATCACGCTGGTCGACGGCTTCTCCAAACCGCGCTATGAGTTCCTCTGCGACGAGTTCCACCCGCTCGACGTCCGCCGGGCCGACCCCCATCACCCGCGCCACGACCCCGGACTCACCGACCACCTGGTGCGCCTGGCCGAGGAACACGACGGGGTGGTCACCCTCACCGAGGAGTGCGCGGGGGTGACCCCGCTGATCGCCGAACGGGCAGGACTACCGGGCGCCGGCCCCGACGCCGCCCGCATCGCACGGGACAAGCACCTGCAGCGGGCCTCGCTCGAGCGAGCCGGTCTGCGCGTGCCGCGCTACGCCGAACTGCGCTCGCCGGAAGCCTTTCTGAGGTTTCTGGCGGCCGCCGAGGGGCCGGTCGTGATCAAGCCGGTCGACAGCGGCGGCAGCGCCTCGGTACGGCTGATCCGGCGGGCCGAGGAGGCGACAGCCGCCTTTGAGCGTGCGATCGCCTACAGCGGCTCGGGCCGGTGCATCGCCGAGGAGTACATCGAGGGCCCCGAGATCAGCGTGGAGGCCGCAGTCCAGGGCGGGCTGGTCAAGCGGGTCGCCGTGACCCGCAAGGAGCTGGCCGGCCCGGAGTTCTTCCTGGAGCGGGGCCACCTGGTGTCGCCGGCCGACGAACTCGACGGCCGCAGCACCCGCGCAGTGCAGCAGCTGGTGGACGCACACGGAATCCAGGACGCCTTCCTGCACGCCGAATACCGCATCAGCGGGGGCGAGCTGGTCAATATCGAGTTCGCAGCGAGGCCCGGTGGCGGACACATCATGGACCTGGTGCTCAGGTCGCGCGGCTGGAACCCCTACGCGGCGCAGGCACGGCTCGCCCTCGGCCTGCCGGTCGACGACGGCGAGGGTGCCGCAGACCCGCTTCAGGAGCGCCACGCGGCCGTCCACTTCCTGATCGCGGGCGGCTTCGTGCACGGCTACGCCGAGCAGGCCCCGCTGCTCGCCGGTCTGCCGCAGGTGGAGACCGTCTCTCAGAGCGTGCGGGAAGGACGTACCCTGCCGTTCCCGGAGGCCGGGTGGCACCGGGCGGGCATGGCGTTGGGCACCGGCCCGGAGCCGGGCGAGCTGCGCAACCAGCTGCGAACGGCCGTGCAACGGCTCGCGCGAGCCATGGGAGTCACCGAGATCGGCGACAGGCGCGTCTCGGAATTCCCCACGGGTACGGCGCATCCCGTAGGGCTCCCTGCCGGGAAGGGGCCCTCGCGGTGACGGAAGACACGACGGGCCGTCACTCCGGCTGGTCCGAGAACGACGGACCGTACACGACCGTGCTGCTGCTCAGGCACGGCCAGACTTCCCTCACCCCGCAGAAGAGGTTCTCCGGCTCGGGAGCGGACCCCGACCTCAGCGAGCGCGGCCGGCGGGAGGCCGAAGCAGCCGCACGCCATCTGAAGGCGCCGCCTGGGGCGACGGGGCCGGTGCGAGCGGTGGTCTGCTCCCCGCTCCGGCGGGCCTGGTCCACCGCCGAGGCCTTCGCGTCAACGGCCGGCTTGCCCGTCCACAGCGACGCCCGACTGGGCGAAGCGGACTTCGGCATGTGGGAGGGGCGCACGTACGCCGAGGTGAAACGTAGCTGGCCGGCTGAACTCGAGGCCTGGCAGAACAACGAGCGGCAGCCCCCGCCCTCGGGCGAGAGCTTCGCCGCCATGGCCGACCGCGTGCTCGCGGCCCGCGACGCGATCCTCGACCGGCACCGCGGAAGCACGGTCCTCGTGGTCAGCCACGTCGGACCGATCAAGACACTGATCCGCTCGGCTCTCGGCGCCCCCGCCGACGCGTTGTTCCGCATGGAACTCGGCCCCGCATCCCTCTCCGTGATCCGCTACGGGGTAGGGGGCGCCGCGTCCCTCCGGGTCTTCAACGACTCCTGCCACTTGTCCGACCTCCACCACAGCTGAACCGGAAAGCGAGCCATGGCGACGTCCACCAGCCCGAAGCAAGTCTGCTCACCGCGGCCCGGCCTGGGGGACCGCTTGGGCCTGCCGGACCTCCGCGGCAGCGGGCGGTTCGTCGCCGCCAACCTGATCGACAGTCTCGGCAACGGCATGATGATGTCGTTCGTGGTGGTGTACTTCGCCCGCACCACCAGGCTGTCGCTTCTCGAGGTCGGTGCGGCGTTGAGCCTCGGCCAACTGCTCGCGATGGCAGCTCCCGCGCTGATCGGCCCGCTCGTCGACCGGTACGGTGCACGCCGGGTCGTCGTGGCCGGGAACCTCGTCTCCGCCGCGGGGTTCGGAAGCTACCTGGTGGCGAGGGCCCCCTGGCAGATCGTGCTCGCCACGCTGGTGGTCCAGGCGGGCGCGAACGCCTACTGGACCTCCAGCAGCGCCCTGGTCGTGCTGGCCGCGAAGGACGGCGAACGGCCCCGGTGGTTCGCGTTCCTTCGGGCCCTGCGCAACATCGGCGCCGGGACCGGCGGCGTCGGCGCCGCACTGGCCGTCAGCATCGCCAGCTCCGCGGGCCTCAGGGCGGTCGTGGCCGGCAATGCAGCCACCTTCCTCCTCGCGGCCTTTCTGATCGGCACCTGGCGCCCCCGACGCAAGCCCACGGAGGGCACGGCGGCCTCCCGCGCGGACGCACCGAGGACAGACCTCGGCTACCTCACGGTGCTGCGTGACCGCTCCTACCTTCGGCTCGTCCTGGTGAACCTGGTGTTCGTCCTCACCGCGATGATGCCCACCGTCCTCCTTGCGGTCTACGTCACCGGGTACCTCCGGAGTGCCGCCTGGCTCGTCGGCGTCCTGGTGGTGATCAACAGCGCACTGGTCGCAGCCCTGCAGACCGTCTCGACCCGGTGGACGGCTCGCTGCCGGCCCAGCACCCTGCTTGTCCTCGGCACCCTGCTCAACGCCGTTGCCTTCGTCGCCTTCGCGCTGCTCGTCGGCCTGCCCCGTTGGGCGGTCGTGGCCGGCGCAATCCTGGCCATGATCGTCTTCACTGCCGCTGAGATCCTTCGGACCTCGCCCATCGGCGAACTCAGCGTTGCCATGGCGTCGGAGCAGGCCCTGGGGCGATATCTGGCGGTGTTTCAGTTCTCCTGGACGATCGGCGGTGCGGCGGCGCCGCTGCTCTTCACCTCCCTCCTGTCGTACGGGCCTTGCTGGCCGTGGATCTTCCTCGCCCTCATCTCGGTCCTCGCGGTGCCGATGATGTCCGGACTGGACCGCAACACACAGGGGAGAGCCTGAACGGGAGAGGCCCAGTCTGCTCGACTCCGCCTCATGGAGTCACTGCGCTCGCCCGACGGAGTCGAGCTGATCCGGGCCCTGGCCCAGCGGATCCTGCAGGAGCTGATCGTGGTGGAAGCGGCCGCCGGGATCGGTTCGGCGGGGACTGGTCCGGCGGTGGCTGAAGGCCGGGGCCGTGGACAAGGGTCGGTTCGCCCCGACCGGGGCGGGAACGCCACAGGGCGGGGTGATCAGCCCGCGGTCATCGAGCACGCGAGCCGATGCGTGCGCGTCATGGGATCCACTGCGCACCCGACCGCGCGGTGGATCGTGCAACTCGGACGCAACCTCGTCATGGACCTTGAGGACGCAGGCACCAAGGCGCGGTTCCTGATCGGCGACCGAGACTCGAAGTTCACCGCGGCGTTCGACGCGCTGCCGGCGGATGCCGGGCCGCAGGTCGTGACCACCGGCATTCGAGTGCCCCGGATGAACTCGATCATGGAGCGGTGGATCGAGACCTGCTGACGCGAACTCCTGGACCGTACCTTGATCTGGGACCTGGGGCCAGCGCCATCTTCCGTATGTATTGCGGGAGTTCGAGACGTTCACCAACGGCGTGCCGCTCACCGTGGTCTCCAAGAGCCTGCGCCACGCCACCTTGTCCACCACCGCGAACATCTATGCCCACCTCACCGCCCAGGCCGCCCGTCGGGCCGTCGACAGCATCGACGACGCGCTGGACCAGGCCGACCGCGCCGTCCTGCCACCCGTCGCGGCGCTTCAGGCGGTGCTGCGACCACAGGACGACCACGCAGCCGGGCGCCGGAACCAGCTGATCGAGCTCAAATCGATTCCAAGCCAGGCGAATTGCCACCGACAGCCCACGCGGCCGCCGCGGGCTGCGACCACACTGCGACCACCAGCTGCGCACACAACGAAAGGGCCGTCCCCACCTCTCGGTGGAAACGGCCTCCGACCTGCGAAAACGCTGGTCGGGACGACAGGATTTGAACCTGCGACCCTTTGACCCCCAGCGGTCGAAATTAAGTGCGATGCAGGAACTTGCAATCCGTCCGTGCAGGTCAGGGCCTTTCTCGTCCCGGGCGGATGCTGCCGCGTCCAGGTGGTGACGTGTGGTCCGTGAGCGCCGTGTGAGAGCCACGCATACTGGGCGGGTGTGATGTCCGTGCGACGGACGGCGTGCGCGCCTGAGATCCTGCTCGCAGCCGAGGCCTTCAGGCGCGACGCCTCGCCTCGCGCGTGGTCAGCCGGATAGCCCTCAGAGCTCGGTGACACTGTGTAGCCGTCGATGAGTCGATGAGTCGATGCGTCAGACGTCGGGAGTGCGGTCGGCGTTTGCCAGGAGAGTGTGGATGGCGTCGCGGTCTGTTGGAAGCCCGACTTTCCGCAGCCAGATGATCTTGTTGCCGATGTTGCCCCAGCAGTCGTCCTTCGCGGCGATGGCGGTGAGGAGGTGGCATTGGGCGTCGGTGAGTGCTGCCTCGGTGGTGTTGCCGTCGGGGAAGGCGCGCAGGAGGAGTGGACCCCAGTCGCATTCGACGGTGAAGTCGTTGGCCATGGGCATCAGGGCGAGTGCGGCGTCGAGGATCTCCTCCAGGGTGGTGGTGCGGGCAAGGAGAGCTTGGAGGAGGGTGAAGCGGAACCAGCCGTCGAGTTGGGGGAGGGGTTCGTCGTCGAACCAGTGATCTGCTGCGCGCGGGTCGGACAGGGCTTCCAGGAGGATGGCGGTGGGGCGCGGGTCGTCGGTGTGCAGCGGGGTCAGGGCTGCGCAGGCGCGGATCGCGGGGTCCGGGTCGGCGAGCAACTCGCTGGTGTCCTGTCCCCAGGCGGTGAGTGTGAGGACAGCCGCGGCGCGCTCCCGCCGGTTGCTGCTCGTTTTCAGCGTGGTGCGCAGCCTGTCTGCGGCCACGGGTATCTGCGCGTGGAGCTCGGGGGCTGTGAGCAGGCGGCCGGCGGCGCCGAGCGCGGCTTCTCGTGTGACTGGGTCGGTGTGGGCCAGGTAAGGGGCCACCGCCTGGTAGATCGTGGGGCGGGTGGCGCGGCAGGCGGTGATGTCGGCCGGGTCGTCGTACTCGGGGTCAGGTTCGCGGTTGTCGTAATAGCCGACCGATTCGGCAATCTCGCCGAGCCACTCCAGCAGTGCGGCGCGAAGCGTGCGGACCCTGTCGTCCCATGGATACTCGCTCTCGTGCTCGGCCGAAGTGTGTGGGTGGTCCAGGATCCCCGCCACGAAAAGAGCGACCGGTGCGGTGCTGCTGTAGATCGAGCCCTGGTGCAGGACCGACATCTGCAACTGGCCCAGGGCATGGGCTTGGACATCGGGGTCCTCGTCAAGGAGACCGACCAGCAGAGTGGGCGTGTCCTCGGCCGTGCCGTAGGCGTGGCTCAGCTCCGCCCACGGGGTGTCGAGCAGGATGGTCTTGGGGTGCGGCAGCGTCGCGATGTCGGTGGGAGGCTCACCAGGAGTGCTCATGGGCAGCAGTGTTGCGCGGGGGACTGACAGAGAGCTTCCCCGGGCGGTGCCGGGCCCCGTTGCCGACAGCTGATGGTGCCGAGCGTGTTCCCAATGTCCAACTCCCTACAGGGACATGCCGCAGTACAGGCGTCGTCGTTGCCCAGCGTCGCGTGCGAGTTCGGCGAGACGACCCAGGAAGTCGGCCATGAGCCCCGGGTCCTGCCTGGCGCTGTCCTGTGTGAGGGTCCATGCGGTGGCGGCTTCCAGTAGGCGTTCTGCGCTGGCCGCTGCGAGGGCGTCGCGGAGGGTGTCCGTGAGCGAGACGAGCCAGTGCCCCTCGTGGTCCGGGTCGCTGAGCAGTTCGCAGAAGCGGGGGTCAGCTTCCACATGCTCCTCGGACACATCGGTGAGATGGGCCTCAACCGTTCCGAGCATCAGGTAGGGATCCGCCCCTTTGAGGCCGAGCGTGCCGAACGGGTCGTCCATACAGTCGTCTTCAAAGAGCTCCAAGGCTTGCGCGTCGTCGGCGGCCGCGAAGTAGTCGTAGATGTTTCCCATGACGGGATCGTGCCAGGCGACACCGACAACTGGCCGCAGGAAGTCTGTCTCTGCGCATTCCGCAGTGCGAGGAAGACCTTGGCGATTCGGGCGGGTGGCAGGACCTGCTTCCTCTCCGAGGTGGCTCCGTAGGTGGAATATGAGACCGTTTGTCGGTGGCAACGAAGAGCGGTCTGGCTCCGCAGCGCTCCTGGGTGTTGCTGAGAAGTGAGAGCGGGCGCCCGTGTCGCAGCGGAGATGACGGTCAGAGCGGGATCACCGTAGTCTCCTGGGCGAAAGGCGGTTGCGGTCGAGATCACGGTGCAGTGGATCAGGACCTCCTGGACGAAGCGCTCCAGAGGCGGTGATGCGGCCGCCCAGAGGAACGCAGCACCGACAGGCTTCCCGGTGGCGCTGGTAGCGCCGTCCTTCGCTCAGGTGATCGAGATGTCCGAGCGTGACGATTTCGCCCCACGGGAGAGCAAGAGGGATCTTCGTGACGTTGGCCTGAGCTTGCGGGATGAGGGTGACCGGCTTCGTGTGCTGGCGCGAGTGGAGCCGTTGTTCGGGCTTCCGCCGCGGCCGCGTAGGCTGCCTGCGGTGCGTCTTCGCGCTCGGCAGTGGGTGCGGTGGCAGCTGAACCACCGGTTCAGTAGTGCTGCTGGGATGCAGGACTGGTCGTACTGGCTCGACACCTTCAACGTCGCCTTTGGGCCCGTCGACTCGGACGTCTTCCTGTCGGAGCCGACCGTATCGGTCGATGAGTGCGGTCCGGTTCGATAGCAGTGCCAAGCCATCCGAGCTGGTCAGGATGATCGAGAATCCGCTGGGCCCGGCCGCGGACGACGCGTACCCTGTCAGACCATGTGCTACCACGCGTTCAACGGCGCCTTCCGGCACTACGTGTGCGTGGCGTGCCGGCTCGCGTTCAAGGGCAGCACGTGGCCGATCCGGAAGCGCATCTGTCCCGGCTGTCGTGAGCAACTCGTCTTCGCTGGCTACGACTTCGCCGCGCCGCGGCGACGCGACACGAAGGCATGGTCCGTTGTTGCGACCGTGCTCGCGGAGGGACTGACCTACGATCACCGCCCGGGCTGCGGCTGCTCCCGGCTCCCCTCGTTCCGGCCCCGGACCAAGGCACAGGTGCGTGTCCGGCGACGTGCGGCGGAGCGGCTGGGCCTGTCTCTGTCGGTGACCCTCGCCCGCCGCGACGCCTTCGCCCCGGAGACCCGCGACGAGCAACCACCCGCGCAGTCGGTTGCCAACCGCGACACGACCTGAGCGTCGCGTCGGCGCGTCTCCAGCAGCGATCCCTGAACTATCGAACCCCCGCAGCTCCCTCGTCGCCCGCAGCTCAAGCAGAGTCCCGAAGCAAGCACCAACGCGTTCTCAAAACTCGGCGACGTCACTCTCCCGAGCGGCCAGGCGCTCTCGCCGTCGATCGACACGCGCTCTGACAACTCACGAACAGAGCCACCGAGAGGGCAGGATGTCTCTGCTTGCTGGTATGCCTTGGCTCGTGGATGAGATAACGGCTGTCGAAGAGCGCTTCGCGTGGATGGACGATTTGGAGGAGGACTACATCCTTCCGGCCATCGCGGTCGTCGCCGGTGTGCCGCAGGATGAGGTGATCCGTCGGTTGCACGGCGATTTGGGAGCCGGCAGACGGTTGACTGCAAAGCAGGCAGCTGACGAGACGGTACACGTCGGCCGCAGCGAGGACCTGGTCGGTGTTGGTACGGTCGGTGACTTGGTGTTCGTTGTGGAGGCCAGCGGCTACACGACCGCCATTCCCGGAGTCCTGCGCGATCTATCGCGCGGTGGCCGGTGCTTCAGCGTACAGATCGATATCAACGGTGGAGACTCCGTCCACTACGCCGTGGACGGCGAGCTTGTGGTCTTCGAGGAGCACTGGGGTCCGATCAGCCCGTTGCGAGCTGGGGACCCGCGCTGGGAAACCGAGTGGTGTCGGGGGCTGATCGATGTGGAGGACGAGACGGAGATCTGGGGTATGAAGATCTTCGCGCTGATGGAGCGCGTCATGGGGGCGACCGTCCACCCCTCGTGGTTCACCGAGCCGCTCGACACGTACGCGGTGCCACTCGCCTCCGGCTACGCGCGCACCCCGGCCTGGGCTGTTCCTTGCAAGGACAGGGCTCGGTGCCTCCCCGACCCAGACCTGTCCCTGCACTGACGAGTCATCAGGCACTGCCGACCGGAGGTGTGAGTCCGGCGACGCCCCGCGAGTGCCGGTCAGCTTGTCGATCCCAGTAGCATCCGTGAGTGGTTCGCAGCAGCAAGAAGGCCCGGCGTCTCGTTGTCGGTGACCAGACCTTTCTCTGGTCACTGGGGCACGAGCACCACGTGGACCAGGGCCAGTACAGGGACTGCGCCGAAGCCCTCACTCTTCGCCGCCAGGGTGCACGAGGTCGACTCCTCGTTGTCTTCCGACAGACCTCTGGTCGTCTGGTCCCGGACGGCTACATTCACTCGGGCGCCGTCGGTGCGGGGGACCTGTGGCTGAACCTGCACGAACCGGGTACGGTCAGGGCCCTGCTGGACGAGGCCCTCGCGCTTGGCTGGTCCACCGACGACCCGAGACCTGGAAGATCGACGGCTGGCCACTCTTCGACATGGTGGTCGGTCGCCCGAGTCCGAGCCGAAGGCGCCCCTGATCACGGGCAGCGGAGCCGGGTGGGCCCATAACGACGAACCGCACACGACACGGGGATCCTTCTCGCTCAGCCGACCCAGCGGCCGGGCAGGAGGCGGCGGATCGCTTCGAGGCCGGCCGGCGTGCGGGCGCGGGCGTGGAGCCAAGCCCGGTTCTGGATGCCGTCGAGGCGGAGGATGGCGTCGGGCGCGGAGTACCAGCGGATGGGGGAGTCGTCGGTGCTGGCCCACATCGGGTAGTCGGGCAACTGGATGCGGCGGAAGTTCTCCCTGAGGATGGGCATCACTTCGGCGGGCAGTTCACAGGCGTCGTACAGGCCGTCGTCCGCGAACAGGACCTCGTCCAGCACCTGAGTGCTTCGGACAACTGGCGGTGAGGTGGCGCGTGTCAGCGCCACCGGTTGCGCAGTTGCCAGGCGAGGCGTTCGGCTGCCTTGTGACGCCAGAGCCAGGGCGGGAGTCGGCGGTGGGGCAGGTAAGCCCAAAGGTCGTCGTCGGCTTCGTTGCCGCGTGGCCAGGAGCGCAGCAGTTCGAGGCAGTGCGGGTCGGTGGTGCGGTGCAGGCGTGCGACGTGGGCGAGGGCGACGACACCCTGGTGACGGAGCTGCTGGTCGGATGATTCCAGAGCGCGGGCGACGCGGGGCAGGATCGCGGTCGGGTCGGGATGGGTCAACGCGAGGCCGATGACGGCGACGCCGACCATGTCCTCGCGGCGGGAGAAGGCGGCGTCGACTTCCTCGGGTCGGTCAGTCCCCAGCAGCGCCGAGCTGTTGTCCCAGTTCATGCCCTCGCGAGCGGCAGCACGGTCGAGCAGGAACTCCTGTCGGCCGTCGCTGAGCCAGGCGCGTCCGGCTTCTTCAGGGTCGCGCGTCGTTCCTTCCGCGAGCGGGAGTCGAGAGGCAGTGAGGGTTTCGAGGAGGCGGGTGGCCTCGGCAGGGGGACGTGAGCAGGCCCAGGCGAACGCGAGATAGTCCCAGATCCGCTCGGTATCGGGATCACCGGAGTCGAGTTGGCGGCACACCGCCGCGAGCTGCTTGGTCTTCGCGGCGGTCGCCTGCTTGATTCGGGTGAAGGGCCCCGACTCCTCGGCGAGATCGCAGCGGCGCAGGAAGGCTAACTCGACCGTGTCCTCGGCGCTCAACCATCCGGTCAGGTAACCACGGGAGAGCTCAGGGGCCCGAAGTGCCACGGCGTAGCGGATGAAGTCGGCGGGGATGCGGAAGGGCGCTGGGGTGGCGGTGCGTGCGGTAGTCACTGCCGGATCCCGTGGGATGTTTCGGCGGATGCCCCCGCAAGGTCGAGCAGGCGGTGCATCGTCTCGGCCGGCAGGGCGGGATTGCGGGCTGCTGCCATCGCGTGCGGCGGGTCGCCGAGCCGGCGGACAAGCTCGTCGTGCGGCAGTCGCGGGTCGCTCACAGCCCAGCCCCCGACGTGCGAGTCGTCAGCGAGGCGCAGGACGAGGTCCGGACCGCCGTCGGGATCGTGGAGTGCTGCGTGGCGAAGGCGGGGATTCGGGTGGTCGGCGAACCTGGCCAAGCCCGGCTTGGCGAAGTTGGGGTGGCTCATCAGAAGACTCCAGCGCAGGCCGTGCCAGTACGCGTACATCTCGATCACGAGCTCGTGCGGCGCGTCCGGGCAGGACTCGCACAACGTGAGCTTGACGAAGAAGTCCTCGTCCTTGGCGAGCAGGTCCACCACATCTGGCGGCAGTTGCCGAGTCATGGCGATGCTGCGGCGCAGCAGCACGTGGGAGGAAGCGGCAGCCCGACGGGCCACAGCGGGGTCGTGCCCGTTCTCCGAGATCCACTTCGGCGGGTAGGTGTAGCCACTCGGCACGATGTAGGCGATCGCGGCGCGCTGTTCTTCGGTGAGGTCCTCGCGCTGGGATAGCGTCAGGCGCACGCCGTCGTCGGGGTCTTCCGCCAGTTGTAGAGCCACGTCGGTCGGTGTGTGCGGATTGCCGGCCAGGGCGCGACGGATCCCTGGGTCCTCGTCCGAGGCCAGCAGCACCGACAGCTCCCGGTCGAGCGGCGATTCGCCCGCCGCCTGCCTGCGGCGGTCCTGCGTGTCCGCCCGGTACTGCGTGACGGTGCGCGGCAGCGGCGCGTCGACCTGTTTCGCCCTTTCGACGGCCGCGCGGACGTCTGGATCGGGGTCATCCAAGAGTGCGGCTCGCAGATCTGGTGACAGCAGTTTCCAGGTCTTCCGGTTCACTGCGGACTTCCGCACCACCGGTTCGGGGTCCGCGGCGAGTTGAGCGCGTATTCCGGCAGGCACGTCGAGGCACGCGGCCGTCATCGCGCGGACCTTGTCATCGGCCTCGACAGCGAGGGTTTGGAGGGCTTCACGCGGCACGTGCCGCCGGTAGTCGGGGGCCAGCACGACGTAGCAGCGCCGGACCCTCGGATCGGGATCGTGGGCGAGGGGGACCAGCGCGGCGGCTTCCGCGGTCGGGTTCTCGATCACCTCTCGGCGCTGGCGCCCATTCCCGAAGGCCACCACTGCTGCCGTGGCCCCGAGCGGGAGTTCGCGCTGAGCGAGCCAGGAGCCTGCGCCGGTGGGCAGCTCATCGACCGCGAGCAGCCGCTTCAGTACCGAGACTGGCAGCGCCGGGTTCCATACCAGCCCGAGCAGCTACCTCTCATGGAGATCCGCGCGGTCGCGCAGCAGTGCTGCGGCAGCCTCACGTGCGCGGACATCTCCCGCCGTTTCGGCCAGGACCAGCGCGAGCCGCTGCCCCGTATGTGATGCAGGCGTCTCGGATGCGCGGTCGGGGGCGACGGATCGATCAGGCATGCGGCGATGCTGCCAGAACGCCTCGCGGCTGGGAAGCTCAGAGTGACATGAATCGGTGCAATTCGGCTGGAATGACTCCGTGGCAGCATGCTCGCACCTGGGCGCTTACCAGTACGCGCTGTCGTTCCATGGTTCGAAGCCGGCGAACTCGATCGGATCGTCGTCCTGGTCGATGGCGGCGAGTCCGGCGGTGGCGAAGGTGCCGCGCTGCCAGGCGACGAGTGTGTCGATCAGGTCGAGCGGCAGAGGTGGGCCCTGCTGCGCGTGCCGGGGGTAGACGATCAAGGGCCAGGCATCGGGATCCGGTCCTTCGGTCAGCCAGCCAATCTCGTCGCCGTCGATGGAGTTGGCGAAGGGCAGGAAGCCGCCCGGCTCCGGCCAGACCGCCAGACTGTAGCGGTGTGGGTAGAGCTCGCGGAATTCGCGGTACGGGTCAGTGGTCGTGCGTACGTGGTCGACGAAGCGCCGCTCGCCGGAACGCAGTGGGGTGAGGAAGCGCAGCCAGTTGCTCCAGCAGCCGGCGCCGTAGACCGTCAGCAGGGTCACGTACTCGTCCGGGAGGCGGAGGCCCAGTTCCTCGAAGAGCTCGTCCCAGTTTCCGGGCACGGATCGAGTCAGGCCGCGCGGAGGGTGTGCGAGGAGCGGGCCCGCCGCCTCGGCGACTACTTCTCCTTCGACCTGGCACGCGAACAGCTCGGCAAGACCAGACTGGAGCGGCCGCTTGCCGTCGACGGAGCGCCGCTCCCGTTCAACGGCTACGCCCCGGACTTCGTCTACCGCAGCATCTCGATACCCGACCTGACCGTGGACCCGATCGCACGGCTCGGCGTGACTCATGCGAGGAGGGCGGTCGAACAGGCCGCTGGGTTCGCCCCTGTCCGCGGTCTCGGCGACGAGCTGCCTCCAAGATGGCCCCGCTGGTCAGCATGCTCCACGGACACGCTTGCCGGGTTAGGCGGGTGGCCTATGCACAGCCGCGAAACGGTGCTGGCCACCGCCGCCTACACACCGCTTCGGCGGCGCTCACTTGCGCATAGTTGGCGTAGCCGCTCAGGCGACTGATGTAGCGGATCAGGACGACGACCAGCGCCACTGCGGCGGGTGCTTGCGATATGCGTGGTGTGGGCTGCCGGCATTGCGTCGGGCGGCCTTTTGCGAGGGCGGGCGCTTGCCCCGTCAGTGCGAGCAGCGGCGCGATGCCGCTGCCCGAGCTGACGGTGTGAAATGTGGCGAAGTTGCTGGGAGCGCGGAGCTGCACCCAGGCGCGTGTCGTCAAGAGCGCAACTCGGCCCCGTGGGGTCGACAGCATATGGCGCGTCGTCAAAATCCTCGTGCTGAGCCCTGCTCGCATGGCGCATCGGGGCCGTCGCGAAAGAATTCTGGGCATCTCGACCGTTGTGGGTGATAGCGGTCAACGTGGATTGACCTGGGAGCGGATTGGGAGCCGAGTGCTCCCAGCTCCGCTCCCAATCTGCTCCCAGCTGAAGTGGGCCGAAAAACGTCGAGAGCCGGTGTCTGATGAATCAGACACCGGCTCTGACCTGCGACCCTGGACTAGCGTCCGAGTCGGGACGACAGGATTTGAACCTGCGACCCCTTGACCCCCAGTCGAGCGACGAGGCCTCAATTCGCTTCAAACTGCACGGAATCCACGACGTGCGCGTGCGGAACGTGCGGATATGCGTCGCTCGTGCGCGGTCGTGCAGAGCATGTGGTCCCCAGATGGTCCCCAGTGGGGAGTATCTGGTTCTCAGCACGGAAGCTCTTCATGGAATTCAGTGTAGTCCTGGCAGTCGCTGATGAACCCATTCTGATCATGATTTTTCGGACATGATACGGAAGATTCTGCTGATGGCTGGTCGGAGTGACGCAGTGTGATCTGTGCGGTCTCGCTGTCCTCCGTCTTGAGAGGCGGATCGGGACGGGCTACGGCTCGGTGGGCACTCGGGTGCGGGGAAGTCCGTGGAAGACCTGCTGGGTGTGCCGGGCGCGGTGTCGGGGGTGGACGCCTGCCGCGCCGGGCTGCGGGCCGTGCAGCGTCCGGCCGGTCAGGTCGATCACCTTGGGTCCGGTGGGGCTGCTTAGACGGAGCGCTGCGAGACCGTGACGGTGTCGTCGTGGGCGAGGCCGAGGAAGCCTTTGTCGAAGAGCTTATGCTGCAGCGAGCACAGGCACAGTCCGTGACCGACCTCGTCGGGGCCGCCGTCGAAGCCCCACCAGCGCACGTGGGCTGCTTCGAGTCCGACGGGGACGGCGCCAATACGGCCGTCGTAGCCGCAGGACGCGCACTGGTACTCGTAGGCGGTCAGGACGATTTCGCGCATCCGCGTGCTGCGGCGCCGGATTCCGGCGGTGGCGGGCAGGGCGGTCGTCTTGGCCGTCGGGGGGCCGGCGAGCAGCTGGGGCTGGACGCCTCGGTACACGGCAAGCTGGAACCTTTGCGGGCGAAGATGACCAAGCTCGCCGCCCGGGGCTGGCTGCGCAAGCGGGGCGACGGGAGGTTCACGGCACGTCCGTAGGCGCGCGGGGCGGGCCCGTAACTGGCGGGCCCGATTCTGGGCCCGCGCGTCTACCCGGTAGCGGTCGCCCGCGGCCCTGCCGAGGTGAACCGCCAGATGCTCGGAACGGCGGATGGTGGTGTTCCGCCGAAAGAAAGAACCCCGGCCGCAGCACGGCCGGGGTCCTCGACGCTTTCTCGGAGGGTTAGTGCTGCAGGGTCAGGACGCCGGGCTCCCAGGGGAGCTGGTCGTACGGGCCGGTGGCGGAGGGGGCCTTGCCCTGGTACAGGAACTGCAGGTGGCAGGGGTCGACGGTCATGGTCTGGTCGGGGTTGTTGCGGACCAGGTCACCGTGGCTGATGTCGTTGGTCCAGGTGGCGCCGCTGTTGGCCTTGCCCGCGAAGGGGTTGCTCTCGGTGGCGGCCTGCGGCGTCCATGAGCCGCTCAGGCTGGTGGCGGTGAAGGAGCGGAAGTAGCGCTGCTCGTTCGCCCCCCGAGCCTCGACGATCATGAGGTACTGGTTCTGGCCCTGGACCTTGTAGACCTGGGGCGCCTCGAACAGGTTCTTCGTGGAGTCACTCATGACCGTCGTGTAGGACGAGCCGAAGTTGCCCGGGAAGTTCCCGATCGGCATGCTCGCCCGGTAGATGTGGCCGTTGTCGCCGGCGAAGAAGAGGTACATGTTCTGGCCGTCGCCGATCAGGGTCTGGTCGATCGGGCCGGTGCCGGAGCCGGGGATGCTGCCGGTGAACAGGGGGTGCGGCGCGGACCAGCCGTTCGGGTTGGTGGGGTCGCTCGACGTGCGGTAGATGAAGGGCCACTGACCCCACTGGTAGGCCAGTACCCAGATCTTCTTGGGCGCGAAGTAGAACAGGGTGGGTGCCACCGCGGCCTGGCTCATCCCGGTCTGCCGCGCGGAGGCCATGTCCGACCAGTTGGTGAAGGGGCTGAACATCATCGAGCCGTACGAGCTTCCCGACACGTTCGACGCGTAGACCAGGTGCTTGCCGTTGTAGACGACGTCGGTGAAGTCCTTGACCGAGGCCCATCCGTTCGCCGGCTGGGCCAGCGCACCCGTCGAGGTCCAGTGGTACGTCGACGGCAGGGCACACGGGCCGCCCGTCGGCGCGGGCGTCGAGAGTTGCAGGTTCCAGTGCTGGTTGGCAGCGCCCGTGGAGTCCCAGACCTGGACGGTGGTGCCGTTGGCGGTCTGGTTGCCGGGGGTCTCCAGGGCTCGGCCGCTGGCGACGTTGGTCAGGGTGTAGGAGCCGTCGCTGTTCCGGGCGGCCTTCCAGTGCTGGTTGGCACTGCCGTTGGAGTCCCAGACCTCCATCCTGGTGCCGTTGCCCGTCTGGTTGCCCGGCTCGTCCAGGACCCGGCCGCTGGCGATGTTGGTGAACGTGTACGAGCCGTCGCCGTTCTTGGTGGCCCGCCACTGCTGGTTGGTGGCGCCGCTGGCGTCCCACACCTGGAGCGGGGTGCCGTTGTCGTTCTGTCCCAGGTACTCGTCGAGAACGCGTCCGGAGGCAGCCTGGTCGGCGAGCGTGTAGACGGAGCCTGCGGTGATGCCTCCGGCCGGCGTACCGCCGCCGGTGCCGCCGCTGCTGCCCAAGGCGTTGAGCACCGCCGTGTAGGCGGGCTTCTTGTTGCCGCTGCCGTCGAACAGCAGCGGGTTCTCACCGGTGCGCCAGGAGTCGCTGTCGCGGATGCCCCACACCGTGATGCCGGTGCAGCGGGCGACGTTGAGGCAGTCCTGGACGGCGCTGGTGTACGCGGTGGGGGATGCCTGGGCGATGTCGAGTTCGGTGATCTGGACGTCCACGCCGAGGGCGGCGAAGTTGGACAGGGTGGTCTGGAAGCTGGCCGGTGGGCCGCCGGCGCCGAAGTGGCTCTGGAAGCCGACGCAGTCGATGGGTACGCCGCGGGACTTGAAGTCCTTGACCATGCGGTAGACGCCCTGGGTCTTGGCGTCGGACCAGTTCTCGATGTTGTAGTCGTTGTAGCAGAGCTTGGCCGAGGGGTCGGCGTTGCGGGCGGTGCGGAAGGCCTCCTCGATGAAGCCGTCGCCGAGCACGTTCTGGAACACCGAGCTGCGGTGCCGGCCGCTGCCGTCGTCGGAGAAGGCCTCGTTGACCACGTCCCAGGCGTAGATCTTGCCCTTGTAGTGGCTCATCTCGGTGGTGATGTGGTTGTCCATGACGCGGCGCAGGGTGGAGGCGTCGGTGATGGAGCTTACCCAGCCCGGCAGTTGGGAGTGCCAGACCAGGGTGTGGCCGCGCATCCGCTGGCCGTGCGCGGCGGCGTGGCTGACGATCGCGTCGGCGGGAGCGAAGTTGAACGACCCGCGGGAGGGTTCGGTGGTGTCCCACTTCATCTCGTTCTCCGGGGTGATCATGTTGAATTCCCGGTCGAGGATGCTGGAGTACGTCGAGTCGCCGAGCCTGCCCGACGCCGCGGCCGTGCCGAAGTAGCGGCCGCTGCCGGCCGCCGCCGCACCCAGCGTGCCGGCGTTCGACGTGTGTGAGGCCTGGGCGACCAGCGGTACGGCAGCACCTGCCGCGGCGAGAACCACGGCGACGGCGAGCACGCGGCGGCCTGCCGGACGGCGGCGATGAGAGCGGTTCTGATCTGGCAAGGACTTGTCCTTCTGGCTCAGTGGGCTCTGGTCTCGGCCCCGGTTACCCGTCAGTTGCCGCCGGGGCCAGAAAGGTTGCCGTGCACTGGGAGAAATTTGTTGTCGGGAGGGAAAAGGGTGCGGACCCGACCCCGTCGAAGCGGCGAGGTCGGGTCCGCACGTCCCCACTACTACTTGAGAGCCACACCGCCCGAGTTGTCGTAGGCGATCGTCTTCCGGATCAGGTTGCCGCCATCGGTCTCGACCGAGGTCTGTTCCTGCTGCCCTGGACCGAACATCAGCCCGGCGATGTGCGCGTCCGCCACCTGGTCCATGTGCGCGAAGAACCAGTCGACCTTGTCGTCCTGGTAGTGGTTGAGGGTGTTGTTCTGCGCCATGTTGCCCACGGGGATCTGCCACAGGACCACCGGCTTGCCCACGGACTCGGCCATCGTCTTCCAGAACCGTAGTGCGGCGGCGGCTTTCTGGTCGTTCCAGAAGGTGTCGCGGCCGCCGTGGGCAGGCTGTGCGTACCAGCCCGCGTCACGGTCGGACACGTCGGAGACGAGGAAGTCGGCGTTGCGTGCCCCGAGGCTCGCGTAGTCCTTGACGCATCCCTGTGTGTTGGTCTGCCAGTCCCAGCAGGTGAGGTGCAGCCCCACGGCGGTGTTCGGCGCGTACTTGTGCCCCATCGAGATCAGGCACTGAGCCAGGCCGGCGGCGCTGTTCTCCTGCGATCCGCAGTCCGTCGGGTCCGCGGCCTTGACCTGCGCGGCGACCTGGTGCGGGTCGCCGAGCGACCGGACGTAGCCCCAGAAGTCGGGCTCGAGGTCGATCATGTCGTGCGAGGTGCCGATCTTCTGGAGGAAGAAGCGGTAGTCGTTCAGGTAGCGGGTGAGCAGGTCGGCCCTGTTGATGGCCTGGACCTCGCCCGGACCGTCGCCCTGGCCCGCCGCGTCCCCGAGGTCGCGCAGCGAGTACCACGTCCAGAGCATCTTCTGCGGACGCGGGTTGCCCTTGTACGTCGCCTGGGCCGCCACGCTGTCCCGCCAGGTCACGTAGGTTCCGGGCGCCGTGGTGCTGCCGTTCCAGCAGCCCCACCAGCCCGACCAGCCGTCGTGGCAGCGCGCTGCCGAGTAGTAGTCCGACGAGGGCGCGGGCTGGCTGTGCACATAGGCGTACCGCACGTCGAACGGCGCGGCGGCCGCTGAGGCGTCGGACATCGAGCCGCCGATGAGCACCGTGCTGCTGCCCATGAAACGCTTCGCCGAGCTGCCGCCGCCCGCGGGGGCCGGCGGCGCCGACGTCGGGCGGGTACCGCTCGGCGTGGCGGGCGCGGTGGGCGTGGCGCTGCTGCCGGAGCTCCCCGGGTTCCCGGTGCCGCTGACGCTTCCGGCCGGGACGAGCTGCCACTGCTGGTTGGCGCCGTTCCAGTCGTGGTACTGGGCTATGCGGCCCCCGTTGGCCTTGGAGCCCAGCGGGACCTCGACGGCCTTGCCGCTGAAGTTGTTGATCAGACGTATGTAGCCGTCCGGCGACTTCTCCAGGTGGAACTGCTGGTTGGCGCCGTTGAGGTCGCGCCACTGCACCAGCTGGGAGCCTTCGGTCTTCGACCAGCCGTAGTCGTCGAGCACCTTGCCGGAGTTCCGGTTCTGCAGGCGGTAGTTCCCGTCACCCGCGTCGATGAACTTCCACTGCTGATTGGTCCCGCCGGTACGGCTCCACTGCACCACCGGGGCACCGTCGTTCGTGGCGTAGCCGAGGTCGTCCAGGGCCTCGCCGGTGTTGTGGTTGACCAGCACGTACCAGGCGTTCGTGTCCACGGTGTCCGCTGAGGCCGTGTTGATCGCGACCACGGAGCCGCCAACGACCGCAAGGCTGACGGCCGCCCAGAAACTCCGACGCCGGTACAGCCGAAGGCCGCGATGCGTCTTCCGCCGCCCCGGAACGCCCGAGCGGAACGACGCGCGACCATGGCGGGCGCGTCCGCCGGGCGACGCCTCTGGCGACGTGGATGGGCGAGGGGCCATGTCGATGCTCTCTTTCAGCCGTGCCTTTGACCAGACCGCTTGTCCGGGCACCACTCAGTTGTCACCGCTCCCGGAAAGGTTGTCTCGACCGCGAAGATTTTTTTCCGGGCACCTCGCGCCGGCCGGCGATCACGGAGTCGGGCGGAGGCGGCGGCTGGCGCGGAAACGCAGCCGACGACCGGTCAGCCGGTCGTCGGCGATGGGTGGACAGTGGGGTCACCGTGCCGTGGTCGGCTCCGGTGCTCTGTGAGCGCGACGGTAGGCCAGTGGTGACAGGCCCAGGTACGTGTGGAAGTGCTTGCGCAGGGCGACAGGGTCGCCGAAGCCGCAGGCGGTGGCGATCCGTGCGACGGTCAGGTCGGTGGATTCCAGCAGCAGGCGCGCGTGGGCCAGCCGCCGCTGTGCCAGCCACTTCAGCGGGCTGCTGCCCACCTCGCTGCGGAACCGGCGGGTGAAGGTGCGCTCGCTCATGAGCGCGTGCCGGGCCATGTCCTCCAGTGTGATCGGCTCGGCCAGCCGGTCCAGTGCCCACTGCCGGGTCGCCGAAGTGGAACGGTCGGTGTCCTGCGGAACCGGGTGCTCGATGAACTGGGCCTGCCCGCCCTCGCGCCACGGTGCCACGACGCAGTGCCGCGCGGCGGTCGAGGCCACGGCCGCCCCGTGGTCCTGACGAACCAGGTGCAGGCACAGGTCGATGCCCGCCGCTCCGCCGGCGGACGTCAGGATGCGTCCGTTGTCGACGAACAGTACGTCCGGATCGACGTCAACGTCGGGGAACAGCCGCGCCAGCGCGTCACACAGCGCCCAGTGCGTGGTGGCCCGCCGGCCGTCCAGCAGACCGGCCGCTGCGAGCAGGAAGGCCGAGGTGCACAGGCTGACGATGCGGGTTTGCGGACCTATCCGGTCCAGCGCCGCAGCGAGTTCCTTGGGGAGCTCGCCGGTCGCGAGCAGTTGCTCGCTGGGCTCCTGTGTGGCCAGAACGACGGTGTCCGCGGTCTCCAGCGCCGACTCGTCGTGGTCGACGACGATCCGGTAGTCCTCGTGCGTGCGCACCGGCCGGCCGCCGAGGGAGCAGGTTGTGACGGAGTACAGACGGGTCCCGTCCGGTTCACGGGCCTCGTTGAACACCCGGGCCGGGATGCCCAGGTCCAGCGGCTGGACTCCGTCGAGGGCGAGAACGACAACGCGGTGCGTCATGGCTGGAATAGTACGACAGATGTCCCCCCGGCCACTCACCCGCCTCTGCGGGCACACGCCACGCTTTCTTGTGCCGGCACCGCGGTCCCGGCACAAGAAACAGTGAGACGCACATGAGCGAGGACAACATGAGTGAGCACACGATGCGGGCAGTCACCATCAGCGAGTTCGGCGGAGCGGAGGTGCTGACCGTCGAGGAGGTCGCGCGCCCCGAGCCGCTGCCGACCGAGGTGCTGGTACGGGTCCACGCCGCCGGGATCAACCCGGTGGACTGGAAGACCCGCGAGGGCCAGGGAATGGCGGGGCTGCAGACGCTCCCGCTGATCCTCGGCTGGGACGTCTCCGGCGTCGTCGAGAAGGTCGGCTTCGGCGTCACCACCCTGAAGGTCGGCGACGAGGTCTACGGCATGCCGTGGTTCCCGCGCGCAGCCGGCGGCTACGCCGAGTACGTCACCGCCCCGGCCCGCCAGTTCGCCGGCAAGCCGGCCACCATCGACCACGTGCACGCGGCCGCCGTGCCGCTGGCCGCGCTCACCGCCTGGCAGACCGTGGTCGACACCGCCCACGTGCAGGCGGGCCAGCGCGTGCTGATCACGGCCGCCGCCGGCGGGGTGGGCCACTTCGCCGTCCAGTTCGCCCACCACCTGGGCGCCCACGTGATCGCCACCGCCAGCGCCGCACGCCACCCCTGGCTCAAGGAACTGGGCGCCGACGAGAGCATCGACTACACCACCACCCGCTTCGAGGACGTCGTGAGGGACGTCGACGTCGTCATCGACCTGGTGGGCGACGCCCACGACCGGACCAGCACCCGCTCGCTGAAGGTCCTGCGCCCGGGCGGCCTACTGGTTGCCATCCCGGCCGGCGTCTCCCCGGAACTGGCCCAGGCCGCCGAGGCAGCCGGGGTGCGGGTCACCCCGTACCTGGTCGAGCCGGACGGTCCCGCGCTGACCACGATCGCCGGCCTGATCGACGCCGGCGAGGTCGCCGTCGAGGTGGAGGAGACCTTCCCCCTGGAACAGGTCGCCGCGGCCCACGCCCGCGTCGAGGCCGGCCGCACCCGCGGCAAGGTCGTCCTCACCGTGACCGACTGACCTTCCCTGCAAGCAGTTTGGAGCAGCACCGTGTACTACGAGATCCGTCGCTACCAGGCGCAGCCCGGACGCCGCGAGGAGTGGGTGCGCTACATGGAGGACGTGGTCATCCCGTTCCAGGCCTCGCTGGGCATGGACGTGACCGCCTCCTTCGTCGACGCCCAGGACGAGGACGGCTACGTGTGGATCCGCCGCTTCGAGGACGAGGCCCAGAGCGAGGCCCTGTACGAGGCCGTGTACCAGCATGACCGCTGGAAGAACAAGATCGGCCCGGCCGTCTACGGCCTGCTGATCCCCGAGAAGTCCGTCGTCACCCGCGTGGTCCCCACCCCGGCCTCATCCCTGCGGTGACCTGACGTGACCCAGGCCGATCGCCTCGGCGGGCGTTCAGGGCGTTCAGGGCGTGCGGGTGGCGGCGTGGTCGCGCAGGAGTGTGGCGAAGGCTTGCGCGGCGGGTGTGAGGGAGTGGTCGGAGAGGCGGACGAGCAGGATGCGGCGGACCGGCGCGGGCGGCTCCAGCGGCAGGACGCTGACGCCGGGGCGGATGCCTTCCAGGGCCAGGGTCGGGGCGAGCGCGACGCCGATGCCGGCGGCGACCATGGCCTGGGCCTCCTGGTAGTCGTGGGCCTCGTAGGCGATCTGGGGCTCGAAGCCGGCGGCGCGGCAGCTGCGGTCCAGGGCCTCCGCGACCGGGTGCTGGTCGGCGCGGGTGATCCAGGGATCGCCTGCGACTTCCGCGAGAGTGGCCGAGGGGTGGCCCGCGAGCGGGTGCCGGTCGCTGACGAGGAGGGCCGGGGGGTCGTCGAGGAGCGGGGTGACGACGGCGTCCTCCCGGTCGATGCGGCACCAGTCGTAGTCCCACATCAGGGAGAGCTCGATCTCCCGGTTCTCCAGCATCGACCACAGTCCGGCCATGCGGTCACTGCGCACCGTCAGCCGTACGTCGGGGTGTGCCTCGCGGAAGGCGATGACGGCGGACGGGAGCAGGGAGGCGGCCACCGTGGGGAACGTGCCGACACGGAGAGTACCCGCGCGCAGTCCCGCGAAGTCGGCGAGTTCGTTGTCCGCGGCCCTCAGCTCCCGTTCGATCCGCTCTCCGCGCTCGGCCAGGGCACGCCCGGCGTCAGTGAGGGTCACCCCCCGCGCACGGCGCTCCAGAAGGGGCTGGCCGGCCTCCGCCTCCAGGCGACTGACCTGCTGTGACACCGCCGATGGGGTGTAGTTGAGCGCCCGTGCGGTCGCGGTCACCGAGCCGCGACGCGCGACCTCCACGAAGAGCAGGATGCGCCGCACGTCGAGCATGGCGCCACCTCCGTCGTTCACTTCAGCTTAATACCCATGCAGATTTCCGAGATTGTACTTCACGCTTTCGTCACTCACTGTGGAAGTACCGCACGGAGGAGCCGTCGGGATTCCACGAGGAGCCAGTTGTGTCGCGCCGGCAGGGCGAGATGATCCGTGAGGTGCAGCCCGCTGCTCCGGAGCCACCGCTCCCCACGTCGCAGTCCGTGGGGCTGGGCGTTCTGCTGGCTCTGGTGGGCGGGGCGCTCGACGCCTTCACGTTCGTCGGCCACGGCGGGGTCTTCGCCAATGCGCAGACCGGGAACATCGTCCTGCTGGGCATCGCGGTCGCGCGGGGGCAGTGGGCACAGGCCCTCCGTCACCTGCCCGCGATCCTGGCCTTCGTCCTGGGCGTGGTCGTCGCGGAGACTCTGAAGCGGCCCCGCGTGGCCGCTGTCGTGCGATGGCCGGCCCGCGCGGCCCTCGCCCTGGAGATCGTGGTGCTTGCTGCCGTGGGGTTGATGCCCGTGGGCACGCCGGACCTGGTCGTCACGGTCGTGATCGCCTTCGTCGCGTCGGTGCAGGTGTCCACCTTCCGCAAGCTGGTGGACACCGCGTACAACACCACGATGACAACGGGAAACCTCCGTACCGCGATCCAGAGCGCGTGCACGGCGGTCGTCGACCGCGATCGGGAAGCGGCGCGCCGAGCGCGCCAGTTGGCCGCCGTCATCACTGCCTTCCTTGCCGGCGCGTTCGGAGGCGGCCTGCTGACGGCAACCGGGGGTGTCCTCGGCCTGTGGGCTGTCGTCGGTCTCCTCATGCTGGGACTGGCGCTGTTCGTCTACGACGAGCGCGTAGCCGTGCGATCGTCAGCCCACGCGGGCGGGAGTCCGCACGGCAACAGGTAGCGCGCGGCGGCCCTCGCCAGGCGGACCGTCCTGTCACTTGTCCGCTGGCGAGCCCCACGGCAGGGCTTCTCCCGACCGCAGGTGCTCCCTCAGCCAGAGCTGGGTGTTGCTGACGTGCAGCAGCGCGGCGGCCTGGCTGAGGGAGGCGTCGCGGCCTCGGCCACATCTACTCCGAGTCGGGCCTGGCCCCCCGGGCCGTACGCGATCTGGAGATCGGTATGGCCTCCGGCCGGTTCACCATCTCGGACCCGGCCAGTGCCCTGGTGGCCCTCGGAGGCTCGCTGCTGGCACTGGTGGAGCAGAGTTTCGCCCGCCCGGAACTCGACGGCGACGAGGCCGCATCCAATCTGGCCCGGATGCTGCTGCAGATGCTGGGGCTCACCCCGGAGGACGCCCACGAGGTCGCCCACCGCCCGCTGCCCGACATCGACTGATACGGCCGCCCCAGTGCCGGAGCCAGTGGGGCTGCCATGGCCGTGAGGTGACCCCCGGAGTGTGGACACAGGGGTTTATGCCGCGAGTGTGAGTCTATGCCCGCGCTGGTGCTGCCATTCGAACTCGACGGGTGAGAGGTAGCCGAGGGAGCTGTGGCGTCTGCGGGCGTTGTAGTAGGTGAGCCACTGGAAGATCTCCAGTCGTGCCTGACGGACCGTCGTGAACGTGTCCCGCAAGGCTTCTCTCTTCAGCCCCTGCCAGAAGCTCTCGGCGAGGGCGTTGTCGTAGCTGGACCCGACGCGTCCCATGCTCCTGCGAATGCCGAAATAGTCGCTGACCTGGGCGAACGTGGCGGAGGTGTACTGCGATCCCCTGTCCGCGTGGAAGATCACCCCGGCCACGCGGCCGCCGCGGGTGGCCACTGCCATCGTGAGGGCGTCGACGACCAACTGCGTGCGCATGTGGGTGGCCATCGACCAGCCGAGCACCCGGCGTGAGCAGATGTCGATCACGCAGGCGAGATAGAGCCATGTGCCGCCGACCTGCACGTATGTGATGTCGCCGCACCACTTCTCGTCCAGTTGCACGGCGGTGAACTCGCGTCGGACCAGGTCAGGGGCGGGAGGCGCCAGCCGGTCGGGGACCGTGGTGCGCTTGCGCTTGCGCAAGTACCGGCCCTCGATCCCGTTCACGCGCATGAGCCGTTCGACGCGCTTGCGGTTGCGTTCGACGCGCTTGCGGTTGACCGTGTGGCCGAAGCCCCGCAGCTCGGCGTGGACCCGGCGCACTCCGTAGGTGCCATTGTGGCTCGCATGAATCTCGCGGATCTCCGCGACCAGGACGTCGTCGGCCACCCGGCGGGCCTGCCGGGCCTCGGCACCGGCCAGCCACCGGTAGTAGCCCGAACGCGCCACGCCCAGGACCCGGCATATCCGCTGCACGCCGAACTCGGCGCGGTGGGCGGAGATGAAGTCCCAGCGGCCGGTCATGCCCTCATCTCCCGCGCGAAATACTGGGCCGCCCGCCGCAGGATCTCCCGCTCGAGCTCCCACTCCTTCTCGGCCTTGCGCAGCCGGCCCAGCTCGGCCCGCAGCCGCACGAGTTCCTCGTCGCGGCTCTCCGACGGGACCTCGCCGTTGCTCGCACGGCCGGCCTGCTCGTCGGCCTGCCGCACCCAAGACCGCAGCGTCTCGCCGGTCACCCCGACGTCCGCCGCGACCGCCGCATATGTGCGCCGCCCACCCGCCGCGCGAAACAGCGCCACCGCGTCATTCCTGAACTCCATCGGATATGGAGACTTCCGTCCCACCAGGACACCCTTCCTCGGACCATCAAGATCCATTGTCAGCGTGTCCACACGAAGGGAGTCACCTCAGGAGACGCGCGCCACCCCAGTTTCGGCGCGTGCCCGAGCTGCCCGACCGAGGCACTCGCCCACGGAGACCTGGACACCGCTCTGCGGGCAGCTGAGAAGGCAGGCGCGGACACAACGCCTCTCCCGCTCCTGGACGTGTGTACGCCCCCGGAGCGCTACCCGCGTCAGATCCCACTGGCCGACCGGCCGAAGGTCTGACCGTCAGAGCCCTGCCAACCCTTCGAGATTGCGCATCACGGGCTCCGGTCGGAGAAGGGTTCCCTCCCGCCTTTGACGCCAGCCTGGCTGCGGACGGGGCAAGACTTCCGACTACGCACGGTCAACATACGATGTGACGCACGCCACATCAAATTGGGCTGCCGAATCGGATGGGGATCATCCGATTCCTGCTGGTCAGCGCCTCGAATGTCCGATCAGCCTCTTCTGAGCGATCGTCAAAAACCGCTCACCGAACAGGCTGGTCCCCAAATGGTCCCCAAAGAGCGGTGTAGCGCACTTGACCGGACCCTTTGGTCGGCAAGTGAGGTGGCTGACGCTGGACAGCAAAAAGCCCTCCGACCTGGACTTTCATCCAGATCGGAGGGCTCCGACATCGCTGTCGGGACGACAGGATTTGAACCTGCGACCCCTTGACCCCCAGTCAAGTGCGCTACCAAGCTGCGCCACGTCCCGTGACTGCTCTGCCTTGCGGCCTAGCGGTCCGTCCCCGGTCTCCCGGGCACAGGAAGAACAATACAGGATCGGAGGCCGTGCTTGTGCACGGGTTTCCATGTGGATGAGTGCAGGTCACAGCTGTGGGGGTGGTGGGGAGGCCCAGAAGGTGATCAAGGGGAGGGGGTCCGGGAGTCGTAGCGGAGGAAGGACGGGTAGCGGGCCAGGAGGAGGGCCAGGGTGGCCAGGCAGGCCAGGCCGCCGGTCGCGGCGGAGATGGACGGGGTGGTGAGCTGCGCCACGACGCCGGATTCGAAGTCGCCGAGGCGGGGGCCGCCGGCGACGACGACGATGAAGACGCCCTGGAGGCGGCCGCGCATGTCGTCCGGGGCGGCGGCCTGGAGCATCGTGTTGCGGAAGATCATCGAGACCGTGTCCGACGCGCCTGCGCAGGCGAGGAGGGCCAGCGCGAGCCAGAGGTGGTGGGCGAGGCCGAAGCCCGCGCAGGCGAAGCCCCAGGCCGCGACTGCGAGTGAGGTGGCCAGGCCGTGGCGGTGGACACGGCCGACCCAGCCGGAGAAGAGGCCGCCCGCGAGCGCGCCGACGGCCGGCGCGGCCGTGAGCAGGCCGACGGTGCCGGCGCCGCCGCCGTAGACGGTGGCGGCGAGGGCAGGGAAGAGGGCGCGGGGCATGCCGAAGACCATGGCCGCGATGTCCGCGAGGAAGGTCATCCGCAGGTTCGGCCGGTCGCGGAGGAAGCGCAGGCCGTCCAGGACCGAGGCGCGCTTGCCGTCGGGGGAGGCCTCCGGCTTCATGGCGGGCAGCCGCCACATCGCGTAGAGGGAGGCGCCGAAGGCCAGGGCGTCGACGATGTACGCGGCCTGGAAGCCCCACAGTCCGATGAAGAGGCCGCCGATCATCGGGCCGATGGTCAGGCCCAGGTTCATGCTCATGCTGCCCAGGGCGTTGGCCGCCGGGAGCTGCTCGGCCGGGACCAGGCGCGGGATCATCGACGCCCGAGCTGGGGCGTTGATCGCGAAGCAGACCGCCTGGAGGGCCACGACCCCGTAGAGCAGCCCGACGGCGTGCAGGCTGAGCAGCGCCTGGACGGCCAGGAGGACCGAGAGGACCGCCGCGCCGCTTGCTCCCAGGAGGCCGAGCTTGCGGCGGTCGACGCGGTCGGCGACCGCGCCGCCGTAGAGGCCGAAGGAGACGAGGGGCAGCAGCGAGCACAGGCCGATCAGGCCGGTCGCGAAGGGGGAGTGTGTGAGTGCGTAGACCTGCACGGAGACAGCGAGCGCCGTCATCTGCTGTCCGATGCCCGAGACCGCCTGCCCGAACCAGAGCCGCCGGTAGTCGGGGTGCTCCCGCAGCGGCGTGATGTCCGCGAGGGCGCTGCGGACGGAACGGCCGAGGCGCGCCAGGGGGCCCGTGCCGGCGAGGGACTCGGCGGCGTTCGGGGCCGGACTCGGGGCGGCGGCGGAGTCGGACTGCTGTTCTATGGGCACGGGTCATCTTCCCCCACCCGTCTGTGAACCCGGACGGCGGTCCGGATACCGATCCGTGACCGGCGGGAGGCACCGGCGGGAGGCACCGGCGGGGACGCACCGGTGGGGCAGCCCCCGGCCGGGAGGCACCGGCTGCGGGGAGTCACCGGTGGGGGAGCCCCCCACGGGGAGGCTAGGCGCGGGTGCAGATGCAGAACGGGTGCCCGGCCGGGTCCAGCATGACCAGCAGTCCGCCCTCCCGGTTGGACTGGTACTCCGCCGTGGTGGCCCCCAGGGCGGTCAGCCGGGCCTCGGCGGCGTCGATGTCGTCGACGTAGAACTCCATGTGGATCTGGAGCGGCACCGTGGACGAGGGCCAGGACGGACGCCGGTAGTCCACGACCCGACGGAAGATCCACAGTGTGCCGGCCATCCTGACCCAGGCGGAGTCGTCCTCGCGCCGTACCAGCTCGCCGTTCGCGGCGGCCTGGTAGAAGTCGGCCGTCGGGCCGGGGTCAGCGCAGTCGACGGTGATGGCGGCGAGTTCGATCGTCGCCGGTTCGCATGCGGTGGCGGTGACGGTGACGGAGGCGGGCGTGGTCACGGGACTCCTCGGCAAGGACAAGGTCAGGGGCGGGAGCAAGGGCAGAGGCAGCGCAGGGCGCTGGAACGGATCACCGAATCCTGGCCGAGGGGGTGCCCGTGGGGACAGCGAATGTGTGCGGGTCGGCGCCTCAATCGATGCGGCGGAAGAGGCCCTCCTGCATCACAGACACCACCAGCTGCCCCTGGCGGTCGAAGATCTGCCCGCGGGCGAGCCCGCGACCGCCGAACGCCACCGGGGACTCCTGCTGGTAGAGCAGCCACTCGTCGGCACGGAACGGGCGGTGGAACCACATGGCGTGGTCCAGTGAGGCCATGTCGAAGTGCCGCTTGCCCCACAGCGGCTCCACGGGCACGCGGACGGAGTCCAGCAGCGTCATGTCGCTGGCGTAGGTGACCGCGCAGGTGTGGATCAGCGGGTCGTCGGGGAGGGTGCCGTTGGTGCGCAGCCAGACCGCGCTGCGCGGCTCGACGCCCTTCAGCTCCTCCTCGGTCCAGCGCAGGCGCTCGACGTAGCGCAGGTCGAAGGGCTGGCGGCGGCTGATGAAGGGCGGCAGCTCGCCGAGGACCGAGCCCACTTCGTCCAGTGCCGAGGGGACGTCCTCCGGCGCCGGCACGTCCGGCATCGCCGTCTGGTGCTCGAACGGCGACTCCTCGGGCAGGTGGAAGTCGGCGGTGAGCGCGAAGATCGTCTTGCCCTGCTGGACGCCGAGCACCCGACGGGTGGTGAACGAGCGCCCGTCGCGGATGCGGTCGACCTGGTAGACGATCGGGACCCCGGGTGTGCCCGGGCGCAGGAAGTAGGCGTGGAGCGAGTGCACCGGACGGTCGGGGTCGACGGTGCGGCTGGCGGCCACCAGCGCCTGGCCTGCCACCTGGCCGCCGAAGACGCGCTGCAGGGACTCCTCGGGGCTGCGGCCCCGGAAGATGTTGACCTCGATCTGCTCCAGATCCAGCAGGTCCACCAGGTTGTCGACGGGACTGCCCACGTCAGCGCTCACTCTCCTCGATCAGTACTGGTTGCATTCTTCCAGGGGTCCCGGCACGCTGCCCGGTCGCTGCTGCGGGCGGCTTGGGGCTCAGAACTTCGGGACCGACCGGGCCTCGCGGGCGGCCGCGGCGACGTCGGGGAGCGACGCGCCGGTGGACGCGGCCACGACGGCGGCCACGCCACCCTCGACGAAGGGCGCGTCGACGAGCAGCGCGTCCACGCGTCCGAGGTCGGCCAGGACCAGACGGGCCGTGAGCACGGAGCTGCCGAGGTCGGGAAGGATCAGCACGCCCGCGCCCGCGTCAGCCGCGGCGACGGCCGCCTCGATGCGCTCGTAGCTGGTGCCGAGACCCCCGTCGGGCGAGCCGTCCTCGGCGCCGCCGGCCGTGGCGATCGGGACCAGCCCGCCGCCCAGCGGTTGCAGCAGTTCGCGCAGACCCTCGGCCAGGCGTGCGCTGTGCGAGACCAGGACCAGCCCGACGGTTCCCGGCCGCTCGGCCCGCTCGGTCGGCTCGGGGCGGACGGCGTGCGGGAGTGGTGCGTCTTCTTCCCTCGGCGGTGAGACGCGGACACGATCGGTGGGCGCGTTACTGCTCTCGGTCATGGTCGCGATGCTAGATTCGCGGCTCGCCGAAGTGGAAGCACGTGTGGGGACGCGCGTGGCGCGTCCGTCCGCCGGGTGCACGGGAGGGCTGCCGTCGTGAAGAAGTTCCTCAACACCCCCGAGACGTATGTGGCCGACAGCTTGGCCGGCCTGGCGGCCGCGCACCTCACGCTGACCGTGGTCAGAGGCGACACCGGTGACCCGGGCGAAGGCGCGCCGTTCGTCCGGCGGACGGCGCCGACGCGGCCCGGGAAGGTGGCGCTGGTGTCCGGCGGCGGATCCGGCCACGAGCCGTTGCACGGCGGCTTCGTGGGCGTCGGGATGCTCGACGCGGCCTGCCCCGGTGAGGTGTTCACCTCGCCCGTGCCCGGCCAGCTGCTGGCCGCGACCCGCGCGGTCGACGCCGGAGCGGGGGTGGTCCTGGTGGTGAAGAACTACACAGGGGACGTGCTCAACTTCCAGATGGGGGCCGAGCTCGCCGCCGAGGAGGCCGGGATCGCGGTGGAGACGGTCCTGGTCGACGACGACGTGGCGGTCCAGGACTCCACCTGGACGGCGGGCCGGCGCGGCACCGGGGCGACGGTGTTCGTCGAGAAGATCGCGGGCGCGCTGGCGGAGCGCGGCGCCGAGCTGGCGGCCGTCGCCGACATGGGCCGACGCGTGAACGCGTACGCGCGATCCTTCGCCGTCGCGCTGACGGCCTGCACGACGCCCGCCAACGGCAGGCCGGGGTTCCTGCTGCCGGACGACGAGATGGAGGTCGGCGTCGGCATCCACGGCGAGCCGGGCCGTCGGCGGGCGAAGCTGGCCACGGCGGCGGAGGTGGCGGAGCTGGCGCTGGACGCGATCCTCGCCGAGCCGGTCTTCGCGCAGACCGGTGGCGGCGGGGCGGACGCGGCCGACGTGATCGTCATGGTGAACGGGCTCGGCGCGACGCCGCTCGCGGAGCTGTACATCCTCTTCCACGAGGTCTCCCGGCTGCTCGCCGGACGGGGCGTCACCATCGTGCGCAGCCTGGTCGGGAACTACGTCACGAGTCTGGACATGGCGGGCGCGTCGTTCACGCTCTGTCGCGTCGATGACGAGATGCTGGAGCTGTGGGACGCGCCTGTGAACACACCGGCGCTGCGCTGGGGGATGTGAACTCGCGCGGGAGTCCTGGACGGTGGGGGAGGGGTCACAGGCGTGAACGACGCGAGCGGTGCCAACGGTGTGAACGGGAACGGCCGGGCCGACGACGGAAACCGGGTCGACACGCTCGACATCGCGACCACGCGTGCCTGGATCCGCGCGGCGGCTGCGGCCGTCGACCGCGACCGGGAGGTGTTGACCGCGCTCGACGCCGCGATCGGCGACGCCGACCACGGCGCGAACATGAACCGCGGCTTCACGGCCGTGACGGCCGCGATCGGTGGTGACTACGCGCCCGAGACGGTCGGGCAGCTGCTGGCCAAGGTCGGCATGACGCTGATCTCCAGTGTCGGCGGCGCGTCCGGCCCGCTGTACGGGTCGGCGTTCCGCGCCGCCGGCCGCCAGCTCGCCACCCCCGAGGCGGACGGAGACCAGCTCGCGCTGGCGTTGCGCGCCGCGCTGGACGCGGTCCGCGCGCTGGGCGCGGCCGCCGCCGGGGACAAGACGATGGTCGACGCCCTGATGCCCGCCGTCACGGCCTTCGACGACGCGGTCACCTCCGGCGCCGAGCTCCGTGCGGCGGCGCGCGCCGCGTCCGACGCCGCCGACGCCGGCGCCCGGGCCACCACCCCGCTCCAGGCCCGCAAGGGTCGCGCCTCCTACCTCGGCGAACGCAGCATCGGCCACCAGGACCCGGGCGCGACCTCCACCGCCCTGATCTTCGCCGCTCTGGCGGACACGCTGGACGCCCGGGTGGCCGAGCGCTGAACCGCGGGCTCACGGGCGCGGGGGTCCCCCGAACGGCCGACGCGTCGCTCCGGCGCGGATGCCCCGGGGCGCCGTGCGGGGGAGGATCGGGCGGGGACGGCCGGTCCGGCCGTCGTACGACGGAAGCGGGGAGCCTGATGAAGGCCGTCACCATCGATGCGTACGGCGAGACGCCGCGGTTGACCGAACAACCCCTGCCCAAGGTCGGACCGGACTCGGTGCTGGTGCGGGTTCGCGCGGCCGGGGTGAACCCGGTGGACTGGAGGGTCGCGGAGGGAGCGGTCGATCCGCTGCTCAACGTGTACTTCCCGCTGACCATGGGCTGGGACGTCGCCGGGGTCGTGGTGGGGGTCGGGGTCGCCGTCACCGAGTTCGCCGTCGGCGACGAGGTGGTCGCCTACAACCGGCAGGACTTCGCACAGTTCGGCACCTGGGCCGAGTTCACCGCGGTGCCCCTGCGGGCACTCGCGCCGAAGTCGGCCGGCATGAGCTGGGAGGAGGCCGGTGGACTGCCGCTGGCGGGGTTGACGGCGTATCAGGCGCTCGCCGCGGCCGGTGTGAACGGCGGTGGCACCGTGCTGGTCCACGCCGCGGGCGGCGGGGTGGGCGGGTTCGCGACGCAGATCGCGGCCTCGCGAGGGGCCCGGGTGCTCGGGACGACCTCGCGGACGGAGAGCTTTCCGTTCCTGCGCGAGCTGGGCGCGGAGCCGGTGCTCAGTGGGGACGGGCTGGCCGAGCGGGTCCGCGAGCTGGCACCCGAGGGCGTGGACGCCGCGCTGGACTTCCTGGGCGGCGGTTCCGTCCTGGCTTCCGCCGAGGTGGTGCGCGACCCGCACCGGATCGTCTCCGTCGTCGACGGATCGGTGAAGGAGATCGGCGGGCAGTACGTGTGGGTGCACCCCTCCGGTCCCGACCTGCGGGCGCTGAACGCCCTGGCGGAGGCGGGCTCGCTGCGCGTGCACGTCGAGCGGAGCTTCCCGCTGGCGGAGGCCGCCGCGGCGGTCGAGCTCAGTCGCAGCGGCCGCGTCCGCGGCAAGATCGTGCTGACCGGGCCCGGCTGAGGGCGCCCCGGCAAGGGACCGCCGGGCTGTGAGCCGCCGCTACCGCTGCTCGGCGGGCCCGGGGACGGCGCAGCCGTGCGGGCCGCAGACCGGCGCGTCGGCGTCGGTACCGGGAAGCCCCGGGAACTGCAGCAGTCGCAGCAGCGGTGCGGGCGCTGCGGCTGCCTCGTCGCGGCCCTGGGCGGTGTTCGCGGTGTCGCTCATACCCGGGTCAACCGCGTGCGCGCCGCGGCCATTCCTCAGTGGCCCAGCGTGGAGCCCGGGCGGACGATCATGATGATGGTCACCGCCGCCCAGAGCAGGTTGAAGATGCCCGTGTACATCGCCAGCTGCTTGGTGTCCTTGACGCCGACCTCCCGGCCGCGCGGGCCATGGCCCGCCAGCAGTTCGGCCTGGCGCGGCAGCACCAGCGCGGCGAGCAGGATCGCGGCGACGGCCGTCAGCGCGATCGAGACGATCACCCAGGTCTGGCCGGTGACCTTCATCACCCCGGCCGCGGCGAAGCCGAACATGGGGACGGCCAGGCCGACCAGGGCGTAGACCTTGCAGATCCGGTTCAGCAGGCCGAGCGAGGCGGTGTCGCCGACGTTGTCCGGCGCAGCCAGGACCTTGCGGGCCACCGGCGGGAACATGCTCGCGGCGATCGCGACCGGACCGATCGCCACGATCACGGCGAGGATGTGCAGGATCAGGAAGAGCTTCGTCACGGCGACGAGTCTAGGCAGACGCCCCCGCGGCCCCCGCGGCAGGGTTGGCAGGCGGCTCGGCAGCAGGGCCGGCGAGGACGATCAGCCGGTCCGGATCGGGGAAGGCCAGGAACCCGGCCCAGCGAATATCGTGACCGCATGGATCCCATGGACAAGGTGACGGTGGAACAGCGCCTCGCAGCGATCGAGGAGAAGCTGGACCTGGTACTGGCCAGGCTCGGGATGGACGGCGGGCCGGTGGACGCGATGCCGGTCCTGCCGGGGACGGGGACGGGGACGGGGATGGGGGCGGGGGCTGCGGCGCCGGTGCTTCCGGTGGATGCGGATGGCGAGATCCTGGAGCTGGTCCGGCGCGGGAGGAAGATCCAGGCGATCAAGGTCTACCGGGAACGGACCCGCGTCGGACTGCGCGAGGCGAAGGACGTGATCGACCGGCTGGCGGAGGAGGAGCGCCTGCGCTCCGGCCGACGCTGACCTCCACGACCTCCACGACCTCCACGACCTCCACGACCTCCACGACCTCCACGACCTCCACGACCTCCACGACCGCGCCACGGCCACCGCCCACCGCCCCGCGCCTGCGGATCGGCAGGCGGGCCAGCCAGGCGTCGCGCGTCGGGCGTCAGGCGCCGGCCGCGCGCGTCGCCGCGTGGAAGGAGGCCGCCAGGTCGATCAGCTCCTGCGCGTCCCGGGCGCTGCCCTGGAGGTCGAGCAGGAGTTCGTCCATGCCCGCCTCGGCGGCGGCGACCACGTCGGCCACGATCTGCTCGTGCGAGCCGGTGAACTGCGTCCGCCCCTCCTCCGGGAGGGCCCGCGCGGTGATGCTCACGTTCGCGCGGCCGATCATCTCCAGCGCTGAGGCGTCGCGGCCGTAACCCTCGGCGGCCTCGCGGATGCCCGACCAGACGGACCGCAGCCTGTCGAAGGGCACCTGCACCGGCAGCCAGCCGTCGGCGCGGCGGGCCAGGCGGTCGAGCGCGGGACGCCCGGACGCGGCGAGCAGCACCGGGATCGGGCGGGCCGGCTTCGGGCCGACCTCGGACTCGGCTATGACGGTGCGCTTGCCCTCGTAGGCGACCGGGTTCGGGCCCCAGACGGCGGCCAGGACGTCCAGCAGCTCCTCCAGTTGCGCCCCGCGCTCGGCGAAGGGGGCGACGGCGGAGGCCGCGTACTCGTCGTGGGACCAGCCGATGCCGAGGCCGGCCAGCACCCGGCCGCCGGTGGCGGCGTCGAGGGTGGCCAGCTGCTTGGCGAGCTGGAACGGCACGTGCAGCGGCGCGACCAGGACGCTGCTGCCCAGGCGCACGCGCTCGGTGACGGCGCCGGCCGTGGCCAGCGTCATCAGCGGCTCGGCGACGGACCGGTAGAACTCCGGCCAGGGCAGGCCGGGCACCCCGTACAGACCCTGGACCGGGTTCTCGGGGACGAGCAGCCGCTCGAAGACCCACAGGCTGTCGAAGCCGATCTCCTCCGCGGCGCGCGCCACCGAGACGACGTCCCTGCCGGGCGCGTACTGGCGGAACTGGGGCAGGCTGAGGCCGAGGCGCAAGGTCATGACGATCCCCTCCGAAGGTCGTGGCGCGAGGCTGCGGGTCCGGCGCCGTGCGGGCGCGCACCGCCCCGTCCCCACCCCGGGGAAACGCATCCATGATCAAGCGTCATTCCCGGCCGGGGGAGTCGAAATTCGGTCGGAACGCCCGAAGCGGGCCGAACCCGGGTGGTCGCCGACGAGGCGGGGGACGGGCGCGGGACGCTCGCCGAACGCTCGGTGAACAGTGGACCAGACCACTCCCGGACACCGCGCCCATCAGCCAGGATCACGGCCGACCGCGCTCCGAGCGCCCGAGTCCCGAACCGTCCCGACACGCCTTCGCGAACCGCTTCCGGAAGGACCCGCCATGTCACGTCGTCGCACCGCGACGATCGCCGCCACCGGTGTCGTCTGCTTCACCGCCGGCGCTCTGCTCCTCGTCCAGCCCGCCGTCGCCGGCGCCGAGGCGCAGCCCGCCCACCACCACGAGTTCTCCGGCTACTCCGTCGGGACACCCACGGTCGACAAGGTCAAGGGCGGCCCCTGGACCCTGGCCCAGGGCGACCTGACGTCCGGTCCGTCCTACGGCCTGAGCCTGCCGACGTTCACCGCCGGAGGTGCCGGCACCGTCACCGTCGGCGGCGTCACCTACCCGAACCTGGCCGTCGACCCGGCCGCCTCCGGCGCCGTCCCGGCGGCCAGTGGCGTCACCGGTACGCCCGGCCCGCTGGACGGCTACTGCTCCAGCGGCGGCCCGACCCCGGAGACCGGCGCGGTCGTCCGCCAGCCCGCGCACACCACGCTGCCGATGCAGCCGTACTACTTCCCGTTCGTCACCAGCTCCGACGGTGGCGACAAGCTGACGGGCCTGTTCGACTACCGTCCCAAGGACGGCGACGAGGCCGTCGTCTCCGCCGTGTCGCACAACCACGGCCGCACCTGGACGTACACCGGCGAGGCGCTGGAGCAGAACCAGGGCCTGTGCCCGAACGGCAACACCAACGACGACGGCCAGGGCCACGCCTTCACGCTCACGGTGGACGGCCAGGAGTTCCTGTACACACTCAGCCGCCCGAGTGGCGACAACCCGGGTGTGAACCTGATCGTCCACCAGCTGCACCCGAAGGGCGACAACCCGCTCGCGGGCCTGCCCTCCGCGGAGTCGGTCGGCCAGGGCGGCAGCACGACCGCGACCGCCGCGGTCTCCGTCCCGGCCGGTCCGGCCGGCGCCGGCGTCACCGTCGCCGTGGGCAACACCGCGAACTTCGAGCAGCCGGGTCACTTCTCGGTCGACGGCCACACCGTCGACTGCAACGACAACAACGCGACCGCGACCGTGTTCACCGGCTGCACCACGCGTGACGGCGCCGGCGTGCAGATCAACGCGGGTGACGCGATCACCGCCGACTCGGTCATCCCGGCCGGTGCGGGCCAGACCTCCGGCCTGATCTCGCCGGACGGCATCATCAGCACCGTCCCGCACCTCGCGGGCGCCCCGCGCGGCAGCGTCGGCGTGCTGTACACCGAGAAGATCCTCAACTACTACACCCCGACCACGACCACCGCGGCCGTCACGCTCCCCGCCGCGAGCATCCCGGTCGGCGGCACGTCCGCGCTGCCGCTGACCAACGGTCAGGTCACCGTCAGCCTGGGCACCGCGGCCGGCATCGTCCAGGTCACCTGCTCCGGCGAGGACGCCACCGACCTGACCGGCTGCACCGGCGGCACCGGTTCCGTCGCCAAGGGCAGCGACGTGGGCGCGCCCGGCGCGGCCGTGGCCTCCTACGCGACGCTGTCGCAGATCGGCGAGGGCAAGAACAAGCCCAAGACGCTCTTCGGCAACAACGAGGACTACTCGGTCGTCCGCGCCGCCTACACCACCGACGGCACGCACTTCACCGACCTCGGCCAGGTCAACGGCCTGAACGACCCGAACTCCAACAGCAACGACACCCTGCGTTGGGTCGGCTCGCGCGGCACGGTCGTCAGGAACCCCGACGGCACCCTCGGCCTCTTCCTCTCCGGCGCGTACGCCTCGGACGGTGACAGCGACGCGTTCAACCAGATCTTCTACGCGTCCTCGCGTGACGGTGTGAACTGGTCCGCGCCGCAGAAGCTGATCGGCACCGACTACACCTTCTCCGCGCTGCACGACCTGGACGCGGACGGCGGCTCGCTGGACGTCTCGGGCTACTACTCGGGCCGCGTCTACGACCCGACGGTCGTCCAGAACGACAACGGCTCGCTGACCATGCTGTTCGCGGGCTACTCCACCCCGAAGCCGCTGCCGACCGTCGGCTCGACCTACGGCACGGACCCCTCCGCGCTGTACACGGTCGGTGCCGCCCAGGCCGCCGAGTACCGCACGATCCTGTCGGTCACGCTCCGTCCGACCTGGAACGACTGACCCGCCGTGCTGTTCCCTGGGGGCGCCGGGTTCTGCCCGGCGCCCCCAGGCGCGTTCAGCGGTCGTGTGCGCGGTCGTGCGCACTGCCGTGCGCACGACCGCGCGGGCGGGTGAACCACCAGGCGAGGATCAGGTTGGGAAGCCAGCTGAGCCAGGCCACCGCCTGGTAGGAGGCACGGAAGTCGAGGTGGAGCGCGCCGGCCACGCCGAGCATCAGCCGCAGCATGACGGCGGCGAAGGTCAGGGCGAAGCTGCGCAACATCCAGCGGCGGTGGTCGGCCACCCGTCGTCGCAGGATCATCCGCAGGCCGATCGCGCCGGTCACCAGCCAGGCGACCGCCAGCGCGGCGAATCCGAGCCCCGCGACCGGGCCTCCGTAGGCGATCGGCGCGAGCAGCAGGGCGCCGATCCCGGCGACGAGGCAGCCCAGCAGGTAGGCGACGCCGAGGCGGCGGTGCAGGCGCGGCCGTCGGCGGCGCAGACGGCCGGAGAACTGCCACGGTCCCGTCGCCATGGCCACCACCGCGCCGGAGATGTGGACGGCGAGGGGGAGCTCGTGCCGCAGGTAGACGGCTCGCTGGCGGCTGAAGAACACCGCCGGATCGAGGGTGAGGTACCGGGCGGCGTAGGCGACGGCCAGCACCGACAGCAGCGTGGTGACCAGCCAGCCCACCCGAGTCGGTGGTCGCAACGCGCGCCGACGCGGGCCGCGAGCGGGCGGTTCCGGGCGGCGGAGAGCCCCGTCCGAGGGGGCCGATAACTCGTTTCGCATGCGGAAAGCCTTGCGCGGACGCCGCCGCGGCTCGATCCGGTGGGCCTCAGTCGTGAGGGTGGGGATCTCCCCACCCCCGGCCTCAGGGCTCCCGCGTGGGCACCCGCGTGGGGCGCGGGCGCTCCTCCGCCTCCAGCAGCGGGAGGTAGCGCGGGGCGACCACCTTGGACAGGGCGATGACGCTGGTGGAGCGGGCCACGAAGGGGATGCGGCTGATCTCGATCAGCGTCTGCTGCAGGCCCTCGTGGGAGGTCGCCGCGACCCGGCAGTGGACGTCGCTGGAGCCGGTCGTGCCGTAGGCCTCCAGCACACCGGGGACCTTGGCCAGCTCGACGGAGAGCTCCTCCAGGCTGCCCTGCGAGATCTCCAGGTTCACGAAGGCCAGCACCGGGAAGCCGGCCGCCGCCAGATCCACGTCCGGGCCGTGGCCGGTGATCACGCCGTCGGCCTCCAGGCGCTGGATGCGGGCCTGGACCGTGGCCCGGGAGACGCCGGTCAGGCGTGACAGCTCCAGGAACCCGGCACGCGGATGCTCCGCCAGCGCGCGGATCAGCAGCACGTCCAGCTGGTCGGGCTTTCTGCGCTGAGCTTCCATCTCGCCGCCTCTCCTCGGGGATCAAGCTTGGCAGATTGCACAGCTCGATCGCGGGACATTGTCAGCGAGCGAAGCTAGGCCCTGTACTGCTGATCGTCAATACTGGTCCTGTCAGGGCGTCGGGCAGGTTCCGTCCGGACGCCGAGGGCACAGCAGCCCGGGAGGCGACGAAGGTGGCCTACTACCGCAGTGTGGGCTCGATCCCGCCGAAGCGGCACACGCAGCACCGAGCTGCGGACGGTTCGCTCTACTACGAGGAGCTGATGGGCGAGGAGGGCTTCTCCTCCGACTCCTCGCTGCTCTACCACCGGGCCATCCCCTCGGCGATGGTGGACAGTCGCGTCTGGCGGGTCGACGACGGCAAGCCGGAGGCCAACCACCCCCTCAAGCCGTTCCACTTCAAGCTGCACGAGCTCTTCCCCGGCGCCTCCTGGCGCCAGGCCGACCCGGTCCGCGACCGGCGTGTCGTGCTGTCCAACGCGGACGTGCGGATCGCCTACGTCGCCGCCGGACTGCCCTCCCCCCTCTACCGCAACGGGATAGGGGACGAGTGCGTCTACGTCGAGTCCGGCACGGGCGTCGTCGAGACGGTCTTCGGCACCATCGAGGTCGGGCAGGGCGACTACGTCGTCATCCCGCGCGCCACCACGCACCGCTGGCTGCCGACCGGTGACGCGCCGCTGCGGCTGTACGCCATCGAGGCGAACAGCCACATCACGCCCGCCAAGCGCTACCTGTCCAAGTTCGGGCAGCTGCTGGAGCACGCGCCGTTCTGCGAGCGCGACCTGCGCGGCCCCGTGGGCCCGCTGCTGGTCGAGACCGAGACAGATCATGACGGTGAGGGCGGCGGCGACGTCGAGGTCTACGTCAAGCACCGCGTCGGCGGCTCGGTCGGCGGCACCGTCATGGTGATGCCGACCCACCCCTTCGACGTCGTGGGCTGGGACGGCTGCCTCTACCCCTACGCCTTCAACATCGCCGACTACGAGCCGATCACCGGCCGGATCCACCAGCCGCCGCCGGCACACCAGGTGTTCGAGGGCAACAACTTCGTCATCTGCAACTTCGTGCCGCGCAAGGTGGACTACCACCCGCTGTCGATCCCGGTGCCGTACTACCACGCCAACGTCGACAGCGACGAGGTCATGTTCTACTGCGGCGGCAACTACGAGGCCCGCAAGGGTTCGGGTATCGGCCAGGGCAGCGTCTCGCTGCACCCCGGCGGCCACACCCACGGTCCGCAGCCGGGCGCCTACGAGCGCAGCATCGGCGCCGAGTTCTTCGACGAACTCGCCGTCATGGTCGACACCTTCCGCCCGCTGGAGCTCGCCGAGGGCGCGCGGGCCACCGACGACGGCCGGTATGCCTGGAGCTGGAGCGGCCGCGGACCGGCCGAGTCCGGTGGGACGAGCGGGGAGGAGCAGCGGTGAGGCCCGCGCACCTGGTCCCGCCGCTCTTCGCCGGCTTCTGCGACGACGCCGCGCTGTTCCCGCCCGGCAACGCGCCGGTCGCCGACGCGGTGCCGGCCCACCGGGCCCACCGTCGCGCCTGGTACGCGCCGCTGGTCGGCCCGTTCCTGGTCGGCGCCGACCGGATCGCCGAGGTCGGTGCCGCCGCCGAGCGGACGGGCGGCACGGACCTGCCGCTCGACGTCGCACTCGTGGTGCGCAGCGGCCCGGCGGCCCTCGCCGCCGCACTGGACGAGACCGCCAAGTGGCCCGGCCTGCACCTGGTCGGCGTCGAGCTCGGCCCCGACGCCGAGGGCACCCCGGCCGAGGCCGCGGCCCGCGGCTGCGCCGCGCTGGACCGCGAGCTGCCGGGGCAGCACATCCACGCGGCGGTCGAGCTGCGCCGTGACGCGGGCGGCGTGAGGGGGCTGGAGCTGGTCCTGGACGTCCTCGCGGCCTCGCCCTACCGGGCCAAGTACCGGACCGGGGGCCTGGAACCGCAGGCGTTCCCGGACGCGGACGAGCTGGCCTCCTTCATCACCGGCTGCGCGAGCCGGGAGCTGGCGTTCAAGTGCACGGCGGGCCTCCACCACGCCGTCCGGCACATCGACCCCGCCACCGGCTTCACCCATCACGGCTTTCTCAACATCCTGCTGGCCACGCACTTCGCGGTGCAGGGCGCGGACGGCGTCGCCGTCGCCGAGGTCCTGGTGGACCACGGCGCGGAGGGGCTCGCGGCCGTGGCAGCGGACCTGACCGACGATCAGGTCGAGCGCGCGCGCCGGGCGTTCACCGCGTACGGGACGTGCAGCCTGCTGGAGCCGCTGGAGGACCTGACCGACCTCGGCCTGCTGCCGCCCGCCTGACCCACTCGCGTACCACCGAACGTTGATGGAGCATCCGTGACCTGGCTGGACCTGCCCGCCGACACCCTTTTCGGCATCGACAACCTCCCCTACGGGGTGTTCTCCACCGCCGAGGACCCGCAGCGGCGGCGGCTCGGCGTGGCTGTCGGGGACTGGGTGCTCGACGCGGGCGCGGCGGCCCGCGCCGTCGGCTCGCCCGACCCGCTGCTGGAGGCGCCGAGCCTGGACCCGTTGCTGGCCGCCGGGCGCCCGGCCTGGACGCGGGTCCGCGAGGCGCTGACGCGCTGGCTGAGCGAGCCCGCGTTCCGGGCGGTCGTCGAGCCGTGCCTGGTCCCGCGCGAGGGCATCGTCCTGCACCTGCCGTTCACGGTCGGCGACTACGTCGACTTCTACGCCTCCGAGCACCACGCGACCAACCTGGGCCGCCTCTTCCGCCCCGGCACCGAGCCGCTCACCCCCAACTGGAAGCACCTGCCGATCGGTTACCACGGCCGCAGCGGCACCGTCGTCGTCTCCGGTACGCCGGTGGTCCGCCCGAACGGCCAGCGCAAGGCGCCGACGGACGCGGTGCCGGGCTTCGGGCCGAGCCGCCGCCTGGACATCGAGGCGGAGGTCGGCTTCGTCGTCGGCGCCGGTTCGGAGTTGGGCTCGCCGGTGGCCCAGGGGGACTTCGCCGAGCACGTCTTCGGCGTCTGCCTGGTCAACGACTGGTCCGCGCGCGACATCCAGGCCTGGGAGTACGTGCCGCTCGGCCCGTTCCTCGGCAAGTCCTTCGCCACCTCGCTCTCCCCGTGGATCGTTCCGCTGGACGCGCTCGGCGCGGCGCGGGTCGCGCCCCCGGCGCGGGACGTCGAGCCGCTGCCGTACCTGGACGACCGCGACGCGAAGGAGCCGTGGGGTCTCGACCTCGCCCTGGAGGTCCGCGTCAACGGGACGCTGATCTCGCGTCCGCCGTTCGCGGGCATGTACTGGACGGCGGCGCAGCAGCTCGCCCACATGACGGTCAACGGAGCGAGCGTCCGCCCCGGGGACCTGTTCGCCTCGGGCACGGTCAGCGGTCCCGAGCGCGGCACCGAGGGCGCGCTGATCGAGCTCACCTGGAACGGCGAACGCCCGGTCACCCTGGACGACGGCACGACGCGGTCCTTCCTGGAGGACGGCGACGAGGTCACCATCACCGCGACCGCGCCCGGCCGCGCCGGCGGCCGCATCGGCTTCGGCGAGGTCACGGGCCGCGTCCTGCCCGCGCGCTGACGACGGGACGACGGGACCGGCGGCCCCCCGAGCGGGCGGCCGCCGGTCCTCGGCCTACTTGGCGACCCGGCTCAGCTTCACCGTGGCGGTCTTGTTCACGGTCACCGCGCTGCCGTAGTCGGAGTCCGTCGCGCTCGCCTGCGCCTGGACCTGGACGGCCCCGCCGCTGAACGGCGTGGCGCCCGTCGGGACGGCCACGGCGGACCAGTCCCGGCGGGCCCGTCCGGGGTGTGGCGCGCCCCTCGGGCGGGCCGCCCGGGTGGCGTCCCGGGCCGGTGTCGCGCACTCTCGGAGGACGGGTCGTCGAGCTCGCGGCCCCATGCGAGGAGGCGCCATGGCATTCCCGCCCGTCGAGGAGATCCGCCGGACCGCCGCGGAGGGCTGGATCTGGGGTTTCGCCCTGCTGCAGAACTACCACGTGCTCTACGGCCAGGTCGTCGACGGCGGAGCGCCCTTCGGGGCGTTCCAGTTCGTGGGGGCGCCCGCCGGGCCGGAGGGGCCGCCGTCGGCGTGGGCGTGGCTGGATCTGCGGGCGGAGCCGTGGGTGCTGACGGTGCCCGCGACGGAGCGGCCCTACGTCGTCGCCGTGCACGACCTCGACACCAGCTATGTGGGATTCGTCGGCTCGGGCAGCACCGCGGGGCAGGCGGGCCACCACCTGATCGCCGCCCCGGGCTGGCAGGGGCGGGTCCCGGACGGGATCGCCGCGGTGCTGCGGGCCGACACCTCGCTGGTGGGGCTGACCGGGCGCACCGCGCCCGTGGAGGCGGGGACGGAGACCGTGTTCGCCGCCTTCCGCAACGGCTTCGGGCTGCGGCCGCTCAGTGACTACCTCGGGCGCGGCGCGCCCGACGCCGCGCCGGAGCCCGCCTGGCCGGTCTGGCGGGAGGAGTACCTCGACACCATCGAGTTCTTCGCCGTGCTCGACTTCCTGCTCGGCTTCTGCCCCGTCCTGCCGATGGAGGCGGTGCTGCGCGAGCGACTCGCCGCGATCGGCGTCGGCGTCAAGCCCGGAGAGTTCGAGCCGGGCGACCTGCACGCCGGGGCGGAGCTCGCCATCGAGCACGGGATCGCCGACGCGCGCGAGCGCCTGGCCCAGGCCCGCACCGCCCACCGTCCGGGGGAGGCCCTGGTCGGCACCCGCGAGGAGCTCGGCGCCGACCACCTCTCCCGCGCCCTCGGCGCGGCCATCGGCCTGCACACGCTGCCCGGCTACGCCTGGTTCTGAGCGGTGCCGCCGCCCGTTCGCGACCTGAGTGCGCGCTGACGGCGGGTCATCCTCCCACGTGCGAGGATGACCCGCCGTCAGCGCGCGGGCGTCCCAAGCCGCCGTCCACCCCCGTGACGACGGAACGCGAGCCGCAACCAGGCAACGTGGGTGCGGCGCGAAGGATTCCCGTTCGGGGCGCGGCTTTCACACGCGCCGCAGCGCGCCCTCCCGGCGCAGGTCCGCGAGGGTCGGGTAGCCGTCGACGGCCATGATCAGATCCGCCTCCGCGAGCAGCGTCCGCAGCACGTGGACGACGCCGTCCGTGCCGCCCAGGGCCAGGCCGTAGGCGTAGGGGCGGCCGACGCCGACCGCCGTCGCACCCAGGGCCAGGGCCTTGACCACGTCCGCGCCGGAGCGGACGCCCGAGTCGAACAGGACCGGCAGGCCGTCCGCCGCCTCGACCACGCCGGGCAGGCAGTGCAGCGCGGGCAGACCGCCGTTGGCCTGGCGGCCGCCGTGGTTGGAGCAGTACAGGGCGTCGACGCCCGCGTCCTTCGCGCGGCGGGCGTCCTCGGGGTGGCTGATGCCCTTGAGGATCAGCGGCAGCCGGGTGAGCGAGCGCAGCCACTCCAGGTCGTCCCAGGTCAGCGGGTTGCCGAACAGCTGGGTCCAGGTCAGGACCGCGCTGGTCGGGTCCTCCTCGGGCGTCTTGGCCAGCCGGGAGCGGAAGACCGGGTCGGAGAAGTAGTTGGCCAGGCAGTGGCCGCGCAGCTGCGGGAAGTTGCCGGTGGCCAGGTCCCGCGGGCGCCAGCCGGTCACCCAGGTGTCGAGGGTGACCACGATCCCGGCGTAGCCGGACGCCTCGGCCCGTTGGACCAGGCTCGCCGCCAGCTCGCGGTCGGTGGGCGTGTAGAGCTGGAAGAAGCCGGGGGTGTCGCCGGACTCCTTGGCCACCTCCTCCATCGGGTCGACCGTCAGCGTGGAGGCGACCATCGGCACGCCCGTGCGCGCCGCGGCCCGGGCGGTGGCCATGTCGCCGTGACCGTCCTGGGCACACAGTCCGATCACGCCGACCGGGGCCATGAACAGCGGTGTGGGCAGCCGCAGCCCGAACAGGTCCACGCCGAGGTCGCGCTGCGTCGCCCCGACGAGCATGCGCGGCACCAGGCCCCAGGCGTCGAACGCGGCGACGTTCGCGTCCTGGGTCCGCTCGTCCCCGGCGCCACCGGCGACGTAGGACCAGACGTTCGGCGGCAGCGCGGCCTCGGCGCGCCGCGCCAGCTCGGCGAAGTCCATGGGGAACGCCGGGAGGCGGCCGAAGAGGCCGTTGAAGTAGATCTCGTTCTGGTAGTCGCCGAACTGCTGGCTCATCGTGTCGATCGCCTCCTGGCCGCGGTTGTCGCGGACAGCCTCTCCCGAGTGACGGGCCCCGGCAAGGACGCGAGAATGTGAGCGTGGAGAGCGGCGTGGTGCCCGTTGTCGTCGACGAGGCCGTGCGGGGCGCACCGGCGCCCGCGTTGCGCGGCCTGGTGGGCTGGTACTCCGGCTACCGGCAGCGCGGTGTCGCCCCGACGCGGCACCGAGGGCTGCCCTCGCCCTACCTGACGCTGATCCTCACCCTGGACGAGCCGCTCACCGTCGCCGCCCACCCGGACCGCCGTGACGCGCCCGGCGACTACGTCACCCTGCTCGGCGGCCTGCACACGGCGCCCGCGCTGATCGAGGTGCCCGGACGGCAGTCCGGCGTGCAGGTGGCCCTCGGGCCGCTCGGCGCCCGGGCCCTGCTCGGTCTCCCGGCGGGCGGCCTGGCCGGGATCGACGTGCACGCCGAGGACGTGCTGGGCGCGGAGGCGCGGTACGCCCAGGAGCGGCTGCGGGAGGCGGCGGACTGGCCGGGCCGGTTCGCGGTGCTGGACGCCTGGCTGCTGGGCCGGCTGCGGGAGGCCGGGCCGCCGCCGGAGGTGTGCGAGGCGTGGCGGCTCGTGCTGGCCTCCCGGGGGCTGATCCGGGTGGCGACGCTGGCCGGCGAGGTGGGCTGGAGCGAACGGCACCTGCGGAGCAGGTTCCTGGCCGAGACCGGGCTGACGCCGAAGGCCGCCGCCAGGGTCGTGCGCTTCGACCTCGCCCGGCGTCACCTGGCCACCCGCCCGGACTCGCCGGACCTGGCGGGCCTCGCGGCCGACCACGGCTACGCCGACCAGTCCCACTTGGACCGCGAGTTCACCGCCCTGGCCGGCTGCGCGCCGAGCGCGTGGCTCGCCGAGGAGTTCCGAAACATCCAAGCCGGCCACCACCCTCCGGGCCGAGGCTGGGAGAGGCAACAGACGTCGAGCGAGGAGCAGCCGCCATGACCACCGAATCCGTCCGGAGGACCCCGCCCGCGGCGCAGGTCTGGCCGACCCTGCGGGCCAGGGACGCCCGCGCGCTGATCAGGTTCCTCGTCGATGCCTTCGGCTTCGAGGAGACCGTGGTGTACGGCGAGGGCGACACCGTCGAGCACGCGCAGCTGTCCTGGCCGGAGGGCGGCGGCATCATGCTGGGTTCCGTCCGCGAGACCGACGGGCAGGACCTGTGGCCGCTTCGTCCCGGCAGCTTCGGCGCGTACGTCGTCACCGCCGACCCGGACGCGGTCCACGCCCGGGCGAAGGCGGCGGGCGCGGAGATCACCACCGGGCTGCACGAGACCGACTACGGCTCCCGGGACTTCGCCGCCCGCGACCCCGAAGGCAACCGCTGGTCCTTCGGCACGTATCCCGGGGAGCCGCGCTGAGGCCCGCCGGTGCCCGGGCTGTCCGGCGACGGTCTGTCCGACGACGGGTCTAGGCTCGGTCTCGACGTGCACGTCCTGTTTTCCACGGAGGGCTGGGTATGCAGAGCCAGGAACAGAGCCGTACAGCGCTCGTCGAGGAGCTGATGGAGCGCTACCCCGAGGTCCCGCGCGAGGCGGTGATCAAGGAGGACCTGCTGCGCGGCGGCATGGCCTTCGACGAGTCCGCGCTCAGCGGTGGGGGTGACGTCAAGCCGAAGTCGTACTTCATCTTCTCCTTCGACCACCGCACGCTGCCGGAGCTCGGCGCCGCCGCGCTGAACCGGCCGCCGGAGGAGATCGTGCTGACCGGTGGCCCGTACGGGCTGCGCCGCACGGTGGTGTCGGTGCGGGTCAACCCGTCCTCGCCGTACCGGGTGGGCGCCGACGAGGAGGGGACGCTCGGCCTCTACCTCGACGGCGCGCGGATCGCGGACGTGGGCGTGCCGCCGATGCCGGACTACTACCGGCACACCCTGGCCAACGGCAAGTCGGTGATGGAGGTCGCGCCCACGATCCAGTGGGGCTACCTGATCTACCTGACGGTGTTCCGCGTCTGCCAGTACTTCGGCGCCAAGGAGGAGTGCCAGTACTGCGACATCAACCACAACTGGCGCCAGCACAAGGCCGCTGGCCGCCCCTACACCGGGGTCAAACCGGTCGAGGAGGTGCTGGAGGCGCTGGAGCTGATCGACCGTCACGACACGGCCGGAACGTCCAAGGCCTACACGCTGACCGGCGGCGCGATCACCTCGCACATCGGGGGCAAGGACGAGGCGGACTTCTACGGCCAGTACGCCAAGGCCATCGAGGAGCGCTTTCCCGGGCGTTGGATCGGCAAGGTCGTCGCGCAGGCGCTGCCGCGCGACGACGTGCAGCGGTTCCGCGACTACGGGGTGCAGATCTACCACCCCAACTTCGAGGTGTGGGACAAGCGGCTGTTCGAGCTGTACTGCCCCGGCAAGGAGCGCTACATCGGCCGGGAGGAGTGGCACCGCCGCATCCTCGACTCGGCCGAGGTCTTCGGCCCCTCCCACGTGATCCCCAACTTCGTGGCGGGCGTGGAGATGGCGGAGCCGTTCGGCTTCACGACGGTGGACGAGGCCATCGCCTCCACCCACGAGGGCCTGCGGTTCTTCATGTCCCACGGCATCGTGCCGCGCTTCACCACCTGGTGCCCCGAGCCCACCACCCCGTTGGGCAAGGCCAATCCGGGCGGAGCGCCGCTGGAGTACCACATCCGGCTGCTGCGGACCTACCGGGCGACGCTGGAGGAGTTCGGCCTCTCCTCGCCGCCCGGCTACGGCCCGCCCGGTCCGGGCAAGGCCGTGTTCTCGGTCAGCTCCTTCATGGACTCCCTGCCGGGCTGAACCCCCTACCGGCGCAGCGCGGGGTGGTCGGCCACGACGGTGCAGGAGCCCGGCGCGATCTCCGTGAACCCCGCGTCGCGCACGAGCGGGAGACCTGAGCCGGTCAGGGCCGGCCAGGCGGCGGCCGCTGCGGTGCGGACGGCGAGCGGGAAGCCGTCCGCACGCCAGGCCGCGCGGGCGGCCTCGGGCAGCGCCCACCAGGCGAGCTGCGCCGCGTGGCCGACCTGGGCCATCGACTTGCCCGTCGACATCTCCAGCTCCGGGTTGAGCCAGAGCACCGGGGTGCCCGGGTCGGCCGGGGCGGGCGGCGTCTCGTCGGTGAGCTCCGTGCCGGAGACCTGGAGCTTGGCCAGCTCCTTGGGCCAGCCGTCCAGCGGGATCGGCGGGAAGACCCGCACCTCGGCGCTCTTGCCGGTGGTGGTCAGGCCCGGCAGCTCGGACGCCTTGCGCCACTCGCCGCCGCGCGCCCGTCGGACCACCTTGCGGATCCGGGCGTCCTCCCAGGCGGCGACGGCCGCCGCCCACTCGCCCTCCGGCTCGGTCACGCGCTCGTCGCCGAGGAAGCGCAGCACGGCCCGCGCGGCGGTCTCCAGCGCGTCGGTGTGGCCGGGCGGCTCGGCGCGCTCGACGCGGACGACCAGCGGCAGCACGTACTGCGGCGCGCTGTCGCGGTCGTCCGCGCGGTCGGCGAAGGGCGTGGCGGGGGAGGTGCGGTCGGCGGTGGGACGGTCGGGGGTGGAGGGGTCGCTGGTCACCGGTCCAGTATCGGCCACCCGCCGCCGCGGTTACGCGTCGACCTCGGCCGGGTGCCGTTGGCCGTGGTCGCCGTCCGCGGCGCCCGCCGGTTCTCCCGCCGTGGCGCGGTCCAGCAGGCCGTGGACGCTCGACAGGATGGCGATGCCGGCCAGGAGCACCCCGGCGGCCAGGTAGAACGGCACGTGCACGTTGTCGTGCTCGACCAGCCTGCCCGCCGCGAAGGGCGCCAGACCGCCGCCGATGAAGCGGACGAAGCCGTACGCCGCGGAGGCGACGGGCCGCTCGACCGGGGAGACGCCCATGACGGCCTGAGTGAGCGCGGTCGGTTCTGTCGGTTGCATTGTCAGACCGTCTGGGGGCGCCTAGCTTGGCGAACACCCACCCGAAGGGAGACCTGGGTTGAACCGTGCCCTGTGGCCCGCCGGCCTGCCCCGCACGCTCGACTATCCCCGCACCGGACTCCACACCCTGCTCGCCTCCGCCGCCCGCGCGTACGGCGCGCGCGACGCGCTCGTCGACGGCGAGGAGCGGCTGACCTTCTCCGAGCTGTACGAGAACGCCCTCCGCTGCGCGCAGGGACTGCGCGAGCGTGGCGTGGGCCCCGGCGACGTGGTCGCCCTGGTCCAGCCCAACAGCCTCTGGTATCCGGTCACCTACCACGGCACCCTGCTCGCCGGGGCGACCGTCTCCGCAGTCAACCCGACCCAGCCGACCGACTCGCTGGCCGCCGCCCTCGACGAGGTCGGCGCGAAGGCGCTCGTCACGCATCCGGCCGTGCTGCCCGCACTGCGACCGCTGCTGGAGGCGCAGCCGTCGCTCCTCGCCGTGCTCGTCCCGCCGACGGCGACCGCGCCCGGCCCCGAGGGGGGAGATCCGCACACCGTCCCGCTCGCGGACCTGCTCGCCGCCGATCCCGCGCCCGCGACGCCGCGTACCCCCGACGACCTCGCCCACCTCGCCTTCACCGGCGGCACGACCGGACGCTCCAAGGCCGTGCGGGTGCGCGACCGGCACCTGTGGGCCAACGTGCTCCAGGGCCTGTGCGCGCGCAGCGCCGTGCTGCCGGACTACGACGCCGACGGACTGGTCACGCTGCGCCCGGTACCCGAGGCCGTCACGCCGTGGACCGGGACGCCGGGCGACGACACGGTCGTCAACGTGGTGCCGCTGTTCCACGCCATGGGCCTGGTCAGCCACAACATCGGGCTGCTGGGCGGGACCACCGTCGTGGCCCACGGGCGGTTCGACCCGCGCGAGTTCCTCGCCTCGATGGTGCGCCACGGAGCCACCGGGCTGACCGGCTCGCCGGCCATGCACCACGCGCTGCTGGCCGCGGTCGACGCCGGCTCCTACGACCTGCGGGCCGTCCGTCTGGTCAACTCCGGCGCGGCGCCGCTCGATTCGCCGACCATCGCACGGATGACGGCGGCCTACCCCAACGCGGCCGTCGCCGAGGGGTACGGGCTCACCGAGGCCACGATGGCGCTCACCTTCGTCACCCCGGACCGCGACCACCCGACGCCGCCCGGCTGCGTGGGCGTGGCGCTGTTCGACACCGACCTGGAGATCCGCGACCTCGCCGACCCGGCCAAGCCGCTACCCGTGGGCGAGACCGGCCTGGTCTTCGCGCGCGGTCCGCAGGTCACCGACGGCTACCTCGGCCGCCCGGAGCTCACCGCCGAGCAGTGGGTGGACGGGTGGCTCGCGACCGGCGACATCGGCCGACTCGACGAGGACGGGCAGCTGTTCCTCTCCGGGCGGGCGAAGGACATGCTGATCTACAAGGGCTACAACGTCTACCCGACGCAGCTGGAGGAGGTCCTCGCCGCACACCCGGCGGTGGCGCAGGCCGCCGTGATCGGCGCGCCGCACCCCGACGCGGGCGAGATCCCCGCCGCCTACGTGGTGGCGCGCCCCGGCGCCGAGGTGAGCGCCGAGGAGCTGCTGGAGTTCGTGGCCGCCCGGGTCGCGCCCTACCAGCGGGTCCGCGAACTGCGCTTCCTCCCCGCGCTGCCCGTCTCGGCGGCCGGCAAGATCCTCAAGACGGAGCTGCGCGCCCTGCGGGCCCGTCAGGAGGAGGCGGACACCGACCCGGTGGCCGACGCCTCATGACACAGTGGCCGCATGCCTGATCATCTGGATGCGGGGGAGGGCCTGCGGCTGCGGCCGTGGGCGAAGCGTGACGCGGAGGCGGTGCTGACCGCCTTCGCCGACCCGCTGATGCGGGGCCAGGCCGCCGAGCCCGTCGACTCGCCGGAGGCGGCGGCCCGGTGGGTGGACCAGCAGGCGCGGCGGTGGGAGGCGGAGCAGGCGTTCGCGTTCGCCGTGGTGCGGGGTGCGGGCGGCGCCGAGCAACTGCTCGGCAACATGGCGGTCGGCGCCGTCGACCGCCGTCACGGCACCGGCTGGGTCTCCTACTGGACGACGCCGGGCGCGCGGGGCGGGGGTGTCGCCACGCGCGCCTGCCGGTCGCTGTCGCGCTGGGCCCTGGACGAGGCGGGGCTCGGGCTGTTCCGGCTGGAGCTCGGCCACCGCGTCAACAACCCCGCCTCGTGCCGGGTCGCGACGGGCGCCGGCTACCTGGTCGAGGGGCTGGAGCGGCAGAAGCTGGCCTACGAGGGCGTCCGCTACGACGTGGAGCTCCACGCCCGGCTGGCCACCGACCCGGAGCCCACGTCCTGACGTCGCGTCACGCCCTCGGGATGTCGAAGTAGTGCGTCAGCCGGGCCGCCAGGGTGAGGTCGCCGACGACCTTGAGCCGGCGCGAGAAGAACAGCGTGATCGGGTTGGCGTTGCCCGAGACGAGGTTCAGGAACTCGGTGTCGCCCAGCACCAGCGTCACCTTCGGCGTCGCCTCGGTGCGGCCCTCGGTGACGGTGCAGCTGCCCTGGTCGATGGCGGTCTCGAAGACGGTCCCCTCGTCCGCGCCGACCTTCCAGCGGATCACCGCGGAGGTCTGCCCGGCGTTCTCGGGGCGGAACTGGCTCTCCATCCGGGCGAAGACCTCGCGCAGAACGCGCAGGCGCAGCGCGGTGTCCTGCACGGCCTCCTTGATCTCCCTGGCGGACAGGCCCTTGACGATGCGGGCGAACTCCTGCGGCGTGACGGCGGTGAAGTCGAGGTCGGCGAGGCCGGCGGTGTCGGTCATGGGACGGCTCCTGGAGGGTGGGTGGGATGCGGCGCGGTTCAGTGCGGGTTGAGACGGCCGAGCAGGTGGCGCTGCGCGCCGCTCGGGTCGGTGACGTGGAAGGCCCAGCCGTTCCCGCCGATCCGGGCGGCGGCGAACCGGACGCTGCCGGGGAGCAGCACGGGCCGCCGGAAGTCGACACCGACGGTGAACGCGTCCGGCAGGCCGCCCTCGGCCTGTTCCAGTGCGGCGAGCGCCCGGGCCTTGGACCACATGCCGTGGGCGATGGCGCGGCGGAAGCCGAACAACCGGGCGGCCAGCGGGTGCAGGTGGATCGGGTTGCGGTCGCCCGAGACCGCGCCGTAGCGGCGGCCGAGATCGGGGGCGAGCGGCCAGGTCTCCTCCAGCAGCGCCGGGGGGAGGTCCTCCTCCACGGTGCGCGGGGCCGCGCCGCCGCCGGGGCCGCGGTGGAGATAGGTGCTGACGGAGCGCCAGACGACGTCGGCAGAGCCGGCCGCGCGGGCCTCGGCGACGATCTCGAAGACGCGGCCCTTGCTGTGCTGGCGCGGCGCGGTGGAGCGGACCAGGTGGTCCAGCGACTCGTCCGGGGTGATCGGCCGCACCTGCTCGACGCGGTTGGCCAGATGGACCAGGCCGAGCACCGGCAGCGGGAAGTCGCGCGCGGTCATCAGGGCCATGCTGAGCGGGAAGGCCGTCAGATGCGGGAAGGCCGCGGGCAGCCGATCGCCGCCCGCGGCGTAGCCGCACACCTCCCGGTAGGCGCGCAGGCGCTCCGGATCGGGGACGGCGCCGCGCAGTTGGACCGCGCCCTCACCGGCGAGCGGCGCGTGGCGCCGCGGCCTGGGCCGCACGGCCCGCGCGTACAGGCCCAGGGTGCCTGGCAGGGACGAGAGTTCACGCACGGCGGGCTCGGTGGTCGTGGTGGTCATCCGGTCAGGCTCCCAGCAGGGCCTGGCCGCAGACGCGCAGCACCTGCCCGGTGATCCCGGCCGCGCCGGGGGAGGCGAGGAAGGCGACGGCCTCGGCGACGTCCACCGGCTGCCCGCCCTGGCTCAGGCTGTTGAGGCGACGGCCCGCCTCGCGGACGAACAGCGGGACGGCGGCCGTCATCTGTGTCTCGATGAAGCCCGGCGCCACGGCGTTCACGGTGATCCCGCGCCCGGCGACGGCCTCGTCCCGGGCCACGGCCTGGACCAGCCCGATCAGACCGGCCTTGCCGGCCGCGTAGTTGGTCTGCCCGACGTTCCCGGCGATCCCGCTGATGGACGAGGTGCACACGATGCGCCCGTCCTCGCGCAGGACCGGTCCGCCCTCGGCCGTCGCGTCCAGCAGCGCCTCGTCGAGCCGCTCCACCGCCGTCAGGTTGACCGCGACGACCGCGTCCCACTGGCCGGGCTCCATCCGGCCGAGGGTCCGGTCGCGGGTGATGCCCGCGTTGTGCACGACGATGTCGACCCCGCCGTGGTGCCGCGTCAGGTCGTCCACCACCCGGTGCGGGGCGTCGGCGTCGGTGAGGTCGGCCTCCAGCGCCCGGCCGCCCACGCGCTCGGCGGTCGCGCGCAGCTCCGCGCCCTGGGCGGGTACGTCCAGGCAGACCACCGTCGCGCCGTCGGCGGCGAGCGTCGCCGCGACGGTGGCGCCGATCCCGCGCGCGGCGCCGGTGACCAGCGCGACCCGGCCCGCGAGCGGGCGGTCGAAGGAGCCGGAGGGCGGCGTCGGGGTGGCGGTGACGCGCAGGGTCTGTCCGGAGACGTAGGCGCTGCGCGGGGAGAGGGCGAACCGCAGCGGCGCGGCGAGCCCCTCCTCCGCCTCCGGCGCGACGAGGAGCAGGTGGGCGGTGGCGCCGCGCTTCAGCTCCTTGCCGACGGAGCGGACGAAGCCCTCCAGCGCCCGCTGCGCGGCCGCCTCGCGCGCGTCGGTGGCGAGCTCGGGCGGCGTGCCGAGGACGACCACGCGGCCGTTCGGCGCGAGGGAGCGGATGCGCGGGTGCAGGAACGCGTACACCTCGCGGAGCCGCTCGCTCGTGGTGACGCCGGTCGCGTCCAGCACCAGGGCGGCGGGAACGTCGGCCTGGTCGGGGGCGTCGACGCCCCACTCGGCCAGCAGCGCCCGGACGGGCTTGCCGAGCCGCCCGCCCTCGGCCGCGCCGGCCAGCACCGGACCGGGCACGTCCGGACCGCCGTCCTGGCGGCGCCTCAGCGGCTCGGGGCGGGGCAGGCCCAGGCGCGCGGCGAGGAACCGTCCCGGGCCGCCCGCGGTCCACGAGAGGTAGCGGTCCGGCATCTTGATTTCTCCTTACGGCTGAGTAAGTTTACTAGAGAGTAAGTACTTTGCCGCCCGCCGCACAAGGAGCCGTCGCCGTGCCGTCATCCCCACCCCCGACCGTGCGCCGCGTCGCGATCCTGGGCGGCAACCGGATCCCCTTCGCGCGCGCCGACGGCCCCTACGCCACCGCGTCCAACCAGCAGATGCTGGGCGCCGCGCTGGACGGCCTGGTCGAGCGGTTCGGTCTGGGCGGGGCGCGGATCGGCGAGTTCGTCGCCGGCGCGGTGCTCAAGCACAGCCGCGACTTCAACCTCGCCCGCGAGACCGTCCTCGGCAGCCGCCTCGACCCGCGCACCCCCGCCTACGACGTGCAGCAGGCCTGCGGCACCGGTCTGGAGGCGGTGATCCTGGTCGCCAACAAGATCGCGCTCGGTCAGCTCGACGTCGGCGTCGCGGGCGGCGTCGACACCGCGAGCGACGCCCCCCTGGGCGTCAACGACGACCTGCGGCAGGTGCTGCTCACCGCGCGCCGCGCGCGCTCCCTCGGCGGCCGGGTCCGCGCGCTGGCGGGCGTCCGCCCGCGCCACCTGGTCCCCGACATCCCGCGCAACGCGGAACCGCGCACGGGCCTGTCCATGGGCGAGCACGCCGCCCGCACCGCCGCGCAGTGGCACGTCCCGCGCGCCGAACAGGACGCGCTGGCGGCCACCAGCCACCAGCGGCTCGCCCGGGCGTACGAGGACGGCTTCTTCGCCGACCTGGTGACACCCTTCCGGGGCCTGGACCGGGACCAGAACCTGCGCCCCGACAGCAGCGTGGAGAGACTGGCCCGGCTGAAGCCCGTCTTCGGCGGTCCCGACGGCACGATGACGGCGGGCAACTCCACCCCACTGACGGACGGCGCGGCCACGGTCCTGCTGGCGAGCGAGGAGTGGGCGGCGGCGCGCGACCTCCCCGTCCTTGCGTACCTCACGCACGCGCGCACCGCGGCGGTCGACTTCGTGCCGGGAGAGGACGGGCTGCTGACGGCCCCCGTCTTCGCCGTCCCCGAGCTGCTGCGGGCAGCGGGGCTGACCTTCGCGGACATCGACCTCTTCGAGATCCACGAGGCGTTCGCCTCGCAGGTCCTCGCGACGTTGGCGGCGTGGCAGAGCGGGCCGTTCTGCAAGGAACGGCTGGGCCTGGACTCGCCACTCGGCGAGGTGGACCGCGACCGGTTGAACGTGTACGGCTCCTCGCTGGCCACCGGGCATCCGTTCGCGGCGACGGGCGGCCGGATCGTGGCCACGGCGGCGAAGGCGCTGGCGCGGCGCGGCGGCGGCCGGGCACTCGTCTCCGTGTGCGCGGCGGGCGGCCAGGGTGTCACCGCCCTCCTGGAGTACCCCCACTAGGGGTGCGAGGCCCCGCTCGATCAACTGCGTGCGCGAGCGACCCACTGCGGGCGGATGGCCCCGTTCACACGGGATCTGACCGCACAAGGCCGGCTTGCCGCGCGCGCAGTTGATCGAGCCGGGCCCCGCGCCCCTGAGGCAAGTGCAACGTCCCTCCCACCGCACAGGAGCCGCCGCGCATGGGTAACACGTTCTTCTCGGACCTCAGAGCCGCCCGCGCGAGGCCGGACCTCTCGGAGCGCGTGCGACTGACCCTCACCACCGACGCCGAAGGCGTCGTGCGGGAGGTCGGCGCGGCAGCGCTCGTGCCGCCGCTCGCGCACGGGAGCCTCGCCGACGTCCCGTTCGACAACGCGCTCTCCGCCCCGGACTCCGTCGCCCTGCGACGCCCGCACGACGGCGCGTGGCAGCCGGTCAAGGCCAAGGACTTCGCCGCCGACGCCGCGAGCGCGGCGAGGGGCCTGGTCGCGGCCGGCGTCGAGCGGGGCGAGCGGGTGGCGCTGATGGCGCGCACGCGCTACGAGTGGACCGTCCTGGACTTCGCCGTCTGGGCGGCCGGCGGGCAGACCGTGCCGGTGTACCCGACCAGCTCCGCCGAGCAGGTGGAGTGGATCCTGCGCGACTCCGGCGCGGTGCTGCTGCTGGTGGAGAGCCCGGAGCTGGTCAAGCTCACCTCGGCCGTCGTGGACGGCCTGGAGACGCCGCTCCGCCTCGCCGTGCCGTCCGTCGACGAGGACCTTCTCGGCTTCCTCGCCGACCTGGGGCACGAGGTGCCCCACGCGGAGCTGGAGCGACGCCGCGCCGCGCTCACGCCGGAGACGATCGCGACGCTCGTCTACACCTCCGGCACCACCGGGCGGCCCAAGGGCTGCGTGCTCACCCACGCGAACCTGCACGCCGGATCGGCCAACCTGGTCGAGCTGCTGAAGCCCGTCTTCGTCGAGGCCACCCACCAGCAGCCCACGACGCTGATGTTCCTGCCGCTCGCGCACGTCCTCGGACGGATGCTGCAACTGGCCTGCCTGCTCGGGCAGATCACCGTCGGGTTGTTCCCCGGCATCAAACCGGACGAGCTGCGGCCCGAGCTGGAGCGGTTCGGGCCCACGTTCCTCGTGGCCGTGCCCTACTTCTTCGAGAAGGTCCACGACACGGCGCGGGCGATGGCCGAGCGGATGGGACGCGGCGCCTCCTTCGTGCGGGCGGACCGGATCGCCGTGGCCTACGGGCGGGCGGAGATGGCACGCCTCCTCGGCGGCGGCCCCGGGCCCGACCTCGCGTTGCGGGCCGCGCACACGCTCTACGACCTGCTGGTCTACCGGCGGGTGCGCAAGGCGCTGGGCGGTTCGGTCCGCTACGCGATCAGCGGCGGCTCCGCGTTGGACACCCGGCTGGCGATGTTCTTCTTCGGCTGCGGCATCGTCATCTACCAGGGCTACGGACTCACCGAGACCAGCGCCGCCACGACCGTGACGCCGCCGCTGGACCCGCGTCCGGCCAGTGTCGGGCGTCCCGTCCCCGGGGCGACGATCCGGATCGCCGAGGACGGGGAGGTGATGCTGCGGGGAGGCAGCGTCTTCTCCGGCTACTGGAACAACCTGGAGGCCACCCAGGCCGCCCTGCCCGGCTCCTGGCTGGCCACCGGCGACCTCGGCGAGCTGGACGCGGACGGCTACCTCACCATCGTGGGCCGCAAGAAGGACATCCTCGTCACCAGCGGCGGCAAGAACGTCTCGCCGAGCCAGCTGGAGGACCGGCTGCGCAGCAGGCCGCCGGTCGGGCAGTGCATGGTCGTCGGCGACGGGCGCCATTACGTCGCCGCGCTGGTCACCCTGGAACCGGAGGCGATGGAGCACTGGCTCGGCGTCCGCAAGCGGCCGCCCGGCACGCCCTTCGCCGAGCTGCGCCGCGATCCGGAGCTGCTGGCGGACGTGCAGGCCGCCGTCGACTACGCCAACGAGGCCGTCTCGCGGGCCGAGTCGATCCGCCGTTTCGTGCTCGTCGAGGGGGAGTTCAGCGAGGAGAACGGGATGTTGACCCCGTCCCTGAAGGTCAGGCGCCACGCGGTGGCGGCCGCGTACGCCCGGGAGATCGAGGAGCTCTACGGTGAGCACTGAGGTTCGGCCGGACGACGGCTGCGAACACGGCGACGACTACGACGTGGTGATCGTCGGCTCCGGCTTCGGCGGCTCCGTCGCCGCGCTGCGGCTGACCGAGAAGGGCTACCGGGTCTGCGTGCTGGAGGCCGGCCGCCGGTTCACGCCGGAGACGCTGCCGCGCGACTCCTGGGACCTGCGCAACTACCTGTGGGCGCCGGCCCTCGGCTGCTACGGCATCCAGCGCATCCACCTGCTGGGCAACGTCATGGTGCTGGCCGGGGCGGGCGTGGGTGGCGGCTCGCTCAACTACGCCAACACCCTCTACGTGCCGCCCACCGCCTTCTTCGAGGACCGGCAGTGGGCGGGCATCACCGACTGGGAGCAGGAGTTGGCACCCTGCTACGCGCAGGCGCAGCGGATGCTGGGGGTGCGGACCAACCCGACCGTCACCGAGGCGGACGAGTACCTGCGGGCGACCGCCGAGTCCATGGGCGTCGGCCGCAGCTTCCGGCTCACGCCGGTCGGTGTGTTCTTCGGTGACGGCCAGGACGCGGACGGCCGCTGCAAGGCGGCGCCCGGCGGTGCGGTCGCGGACCCGTACTTCGGCGGGGCCGGGCCCGAGCGGCGGGCCTGCACCGAGTGCGGTGAGTGCATGACCGGCTGCCGTCACGGCGCCAAGAACACCCTCACCCAGAACTACCTCCACTTGGCGGAGCGGGCGGGGGCCGAGGTGCGGCCGCTGACGACCGTCGTCGGGTTGTGTGAACGCCCGGGCGGCGGCCACGCGGTGACAACCGTGCCGACCGACCGCCGTCGGCGTGGCGCGCGCACCGTTGTGAACGCGCGGCAGGTGGTGCTGGCGGCAGGGACCTACGGGACGCAGACGCTGCTGCACCGGATGCGCGCGAGCGGCGCGCTGCCGCGCCTGTCGCCGCGACTCGGGGAGCTCACCCGGACCAACTCCGAGGCGCTGGTGGGCGCGCTGACGTTCCCGCGGCGCTACCGCAGGGCGCCGGGTAAGGGCCGGGACGCGCAGCTCGACCTCACTCGCGGGGTCGCCATCACCTCCTCCATCCATCCGAACGCCACCACCCACATCGAGAACGTTCGCTACGGCAAGGGCTCGAACGCGATGGCGCTGATGAGCGTGCCGCAGTACGCCGTCGGCGGGCGCGTCCCCAAGGCGCTCGCCGCCGCCTGGGTCTACCTGCGGCATCCGGGCATGGTGCTGCGGACCCTCACCACGCGCCGCTGGTCGGAGCGGACGATCATCGGCCTGGTCATGCAGACGCACGACAACTCGCTGACGACCTTCCTGCGCCGCCGCCGGCCCGGCAGGGGGCTGTTGACCGCGGAACAGGGACACGGCGTGCCCAACCCGGTTCACATCCCCGAGGGCTGGGAGGCCGCCCGGCATCTGGCCGGGCAGATCAACGGGTTCGCCGGGACCAACATCGGCGAACTGCTGGGCATGCCGCTCACCGCGCACTTCCTCGGTGGCTGCCCGATCGGCGCCGACCCGGAGCACGGCGTCATCGACCCCTATCATCGCCTCCACGGCCACCCGGGTATCTCGGTGGTGGACGGCTCGGCCGTCTCGGCCAACCTGGGCGTGAACCCGTCGCTGACCATCACGGCGCAGGCCGAGCGGGCCATGTCGCTCTGGCCCAACCGCGGTGACCGCGACCCGCGCCCGGCCCCGGGCGAGGCCTACCGGCGGCTCCGACCCGTCGCCCCCCGGCGGCCGGCCGTCCCGGCGGGCGCGTTCGGCGAGCTCACGCTGGGGGAGACCCGGGAGGGGGCCACGCCGCCAGCGTCCGGCGGCTCGTGAAGCGCAGCTCCTCGCCGGTCACCGGGTCGGTGAACGCCAGCACCGCGGCCAGTAGTTGCAGCGGATCGGTGAAGTCGTCCGGCGCGCGCTCGGGCAGCACGACGGGGTAGACCGGGTCGTTCAGGATCGCGATGCTCAGCCCGCTCATGTGCAGGCGCAGCTGGTGGGTGCGCCCGGTGGCCGGCAGCAGCCGGTACCGGGCGAGCCCGCCCCGGTGCTCCAGCAGCTCGATGCGGCTTTCCGCATTGGGTTCGGCGTCCGGCAGTTCGTGTGCGGCGATGATGCCGCGCACTTTGACGATATGGCTGCGCACCGTCGTCGGGAGGTCGAGCTCCGGGCGGTGGGGGGCGATCGCCAGGTACTCCTTGTGCACCCGGCGCTCGGCGAAGAGGCCCTGGTAGCGGCCGCGGTGGGCGGGCTGGACGACGAAGAGCGCGAGCCCGGCGGTCAGCCGGTCCAGGCGGTGTGCCGGGCTGAGCTCCGGCAGGTCCAGCTCGCGACGGAGCCGGGCCAGGGCCGTCTCGGTGATGTGGCCGCCGCGCGGCGTCGTGGCGAGGAAGTGCGGCTTGTCGACGACGACCAGCCGGTCGTCGCGGTGCAGCACGTCGAGGGCGAAGGGGACCGGGGTCTCAGGGGCGAGTTCGCGGTGGAACCAGAGCCAGCCGCCGGGCCGGTAGGGCGCGTCGGGCGCCAGCGGCCCGTCCTCGCCCCAGATCTCCCCCTCGGCGAGCATCGCGTCGAACACGCCCGGCGGCACGGCGGGAAGGCGCTCGGCGAGGTAGGCGCGCACGGTGGGCCAGTTGCCGTCGACGGGGAGGCGGAGCCGGACCGGGTCGATGCCCTGGCGCTGCGGGAGCGGCGAGGGCGGCGCAGGATGCCTTCGTCGCATGGGCTCAGCCTAGCTCCGTCACCTGGGACAACAGCGGGCGGCCTGCGGTCGGAGCGGTGATCACGAGGCACCGAAGGTGTCGCGGGCAGCGCGGGGCGGGCGGTCCACCCCCGTTGTCCGGCACCGGCCTTGACCTTCCGCGTCGCCCGAGGGCCGCCCGTGTCGTCGTTGAACTCGCTGAGGAATATATCAGGCGAATCAAGCGAATTGGACACTTGGGGCAAACCGCTTGCGGTGTCAGGCAGAACGTCAACGTACCACCTTCGAGATCATCATCCGGTCCGGCGTGTCGGGGCTTGCGTGGGTCCCGGTGCCCGTGGTTGGGCGCTTCGGACGGACCCCGCCCGGCGCCGCGCGCCATCCGCCGTTCACCCGTCGGACGCCCGCGCGGACCGGTCCGGGCACGCACCGGCCCTAGCGTGGGCGGGTCCTGCCGGTCCGAAACGCCCTCAGGAGTCCTGGTGAACGACGCCACACCGGATCTGCCCCGTACGGCCGACGATTCGTCAATCCAAGGTGACGCTTCGTCAACGCACGTTGACCGACGTACCGCTCTGCGCCTGGCCGGAGCCGGTGGCGCGCTCGCCGTCGGCGCGAGCCTGATCGGCGCGCCCGCCGCGCGCGCCGCCACCCCCGGCGCGCCGTCCGCGGGCTCGCCCCTGCTGATGACCGAACCCGAGGCGCTCGGCGCCCCGCCCGTCGAAGGCCTGCACCTCACCTTCGGCGAGGACCCGGCCACGCAGATGACGGTCAGTTGGACCACCGACGGTCAGGTCCGCGACCCGCACGTGAGATACGGCACATTCGACGGCGGCTTCGGCCGCAACGTCGGCGCCGAGACCGTCACCTACGTCGACGGCGTCAGCGGACGCACCGTCTACATCCACCACGCGCGCCTGCAGGGCCTCGCGCCCGACACCTTCTACACCTACGCCGCGATGCACAGCGGCGCCCGCCCCGACTCGGGCACCTTCCGCACCGCCCCGCGTGGCCGACGGCCGCTCACCTTCACCAGCTTCGGCGACCAGTCCGTCCCCAACACCGTCTGGCAGGCGGACGGAAAGGGCGGCTTCGCCGTCGTCGACGCGGGCATCGGCTCGCCCGCCTCCGCGGACATCGTCGCCGGCGTGGAGAAGGTCGACCCGCTGTTCCACCTCCTCAACGGCGACCTCTGCTACGCCAACATCAGCGCCGACCGGCTGCGCACCTGGCAGGGCTTCCACGCCAACAACACGCGCAGCGCGCGCTACCGGGCCTGGATGCCGGCCGCGGGGAACCACGAGGACGAGCAGGGCAACGGCCCGATCGGGTACGCCGGTTACCAGGCGCGCTTCGCCCTGCCCCGCAACGGCTCCACGGACGCCGAGACGGCCGGGCTCTGGTACTCGTTCACGGCGGGCTCGGTACACGTCGTGGTGCTGCAGAACGACGACGTCGCGTACCAGGACGCCGGCGACAACTACGTCAACGGCTACAGCGGCGGCGCGCAGGCCGCCTGGCTGGAGGCGGACCTGCGGCGGGCGCGGGCGAACAGCGGCATCGACTGGATCGTCGTCTGCATGCACCAGGTGATGATCAGCTCCGCCGACGCCAACGGTTCGGACCTGGGCCTGCGGCAGCTGTGGGGCCCGCTGTTCGACCGCTACGGCGTCGACCTGGTCCTCTGTGGCCACGAGCACCACTACGAGCGTTCGCTCGCGGTCCGCGGCGTCGTCGGCGGCAGTGAGGTGCTCACCCCCAACCCCGTCTCCGACGCGACCGACTCGATCGACACCTCGCTCGGCACGGTGCACATGGTCCTGGGCGGCGGCGGCACCTCCTCCCCGTCGAACGGCAAGCTGTTCGCCCCGGGCAAGGGCAAGGTCCTCACGAGCGTGGGCGCGGTCGGCGCGAACGGCAAGCGCACGCCGGTCTACGTCTTCGAGGACACCCCGTGGTCGGCGTTCCGCGACGCGGAGCACGCGTACGGCTTCGCCGCGTTCACGGTGGACCCGGGCCGTCACGCGGGTGACACCACCCGCATGCACGTGACCTACTACAACGTGGCGCAGCCGGACGGGGCGATCTCGGCGCTGGAGAGCTTCGTGCTGCACCGCAGGCGCTCGGACGCGTAAGCGTCTTTCCGGGGCGCGGGGCTCTGCCGACATGCGGCTCCGGCTCGTGGGCGCGAGCCACCCACCCGGGCGGACGGCACTGTCCGCCCGGGATCTCGAGGCGGTGGGAGGGGGTCCCCCGGCCGAAGGCCGGGGGACTGTCGCGCACGCAGTTCATCGAGCAGAGCCCCGCGCCCCGGATGGTGCGGGGTCCTGTCAGTGCACCCGGTTAGCCTGCGTTCATGGCTACTCCCCGCACGCTTGACGAACTGCCCTTCGCGCCGCACCTGCGCCGTTTCGCCGGCAGCAGCCTCAGGGACGCGCGCTTCGACACCGTGCACATCGACGGGGCCGAGTTCGTCGACGAGCGGGTGGAGGAGGTGAGCTTCGTCGAGGCCGCCGTCTCCGCGAGCTCGTTCGAGCAGGTGCGGATGCGGCGGGCCCGGCTGAACGACGTGTGGTTGCAGGGCGTGCGGATGGTGGGGTGCGACCTCGCGGAGAGCAACTGGCTCGACGTGGAGGCGATCGGCGGGGTGCTCGCGGGGCTGGAGTGCCACGGTGCGGGCCTGCGGCGGGTGGTCTTCCACGGGTGCAAGTTCGACTCGGTCAACCTGCGTGGAGCCAAGCTGCACGAGGTGGTGTTCCACGACTGCGTCCTGCGCGAGGTGGATTTCTCCGGCGCCGCGCTGACGGAGTGCGCCTTCCCCGGCAGTCGGCTGGAGCAGGTCCACCTCCATCAGGCCAAGCTGACGGAGGTGGACCTGCGCGAGGCCGAGCGGATCGAGCTCGCCGACGGGGTCGACGCGCTGCGAGGCGCCGCGGTCACGCCGATGCAGTTGCTGGAGCTGGCCCCGGCGCTCGCCGCCGCGCTCGGGTTGACCGTGCGCGAGGCCGGGGAGCCCCTCAAGGCCGCGGTCAGGCGGGGCAGCCGGAGTCGGCGATGACGTAGTAGCCGGCCGAGGTCTCCTCCAGGGTGTGGCTGTAGAAGACGTTGTCCAGGCCCATGCTCGCGTTGGAGCCGTTGGCGTAGGCGATGCCGCCCACGTCGTGGGCGCGGCCGGCGGTCACCTGGGCGTAGTTCGAGCCGGTGTAGCAGCTCGGCGTGTACGTCGGGGAAGCCGAGGCGCTCGGGGACGCGGAAACCGGCGCGGACGGCGACGCCGACGCGGACGCGCTCGCCGAGGGGGAGGGCGAGGCCGACGCGGAAGCGGACGCGCTCGCCGAGGGCGACGGGCCAGTCCCGGTGATGCCCCAGAACTGCGCTGTGTAGTAGGACGAGCAGATGTAGTTGAGGAAGTACGCCCCCGTCGCCCCGCACTGCGCGCTGCCGGAACCGGGGTTGACCGCGAGGCCGTGGCCCATGCCCGAGATCTGGTAGAGCTCCACCGCGGGGTTGCCGCTCGCGTCGTCGTAGACGCTCTCCGTCGTGCCGCCCGTCAGCGACTGGGTGCTGGAGGCCGTCTGGGAGACGCCCCAGACGTTGGTCCACTGGTCGCGCAGCTCCGTCGCGTTGACGGGGTAGACGGTGTAGTCGGAGGTGCCCTGCCAGATCGCGACGCGCGGCCACGGGCCGCTGTAGCCCGAGTCGGAGCCGCGGACCTTGTCGCCCCACTGGGCCGGGGTGAGGTTCTGGTTGTTGTCCTGGCAGCCGGAGGCCGCGTTCTGCGAGGTGGCGCACTGGGCGGGCAGGCCGGAGTCGATCGCGCCGCCCGCGAAGACGTCGGGGTAGTCGGCGAGGAGGTCGGCCGTCATGCCGGCGCCCGCCGAGAGGCCGGTGACGAAGACCCGCTTGCTGTCGGAGTGGTACTGCCCGGTCGCGTAGTCGACCATCGCCTTGACCGACGCGGCCTCGCCGTTGCCGCGGGTGTCCTTGGTCGAGTCGAACCAGGAGAAGCAGGAGAGGGAGTTGTTGGTGCTGTTCGTCTGCGGGAAGACGACGGCGAAGCCGTACTGGTCGGCGAGCTGCGCCCAGCCGGAGTCGTTGTAGTAGTCCGTCGCCGTCTGGGTGCAGCCGTGCAGGGCGACGACGAGCGGCGCGCCGCTCGCCAGACCGGCCGGGGCGTACTCGTACATGGCGAGGTTGCCCGGGTTGCTGCCGAAGGAGCTGACCTGGGTCAGCGAGCCGGAGTTGGCGTTCGCGGCGCCGGGGGCGGCGAGCAGACCGGCGACGGCCAGCCCGGCCGTGGCGAGGGCGGCGAGCACGGCTCTGTGTCCGCGCAGCAGGGACGTACGAGGGAACATGTCGGGCTCCTGGGGTGGGGGAGTGGCCACCCGGAACCTAGAAGCGGAGCCGTCGGGCCCGACATGTGGGCGCGCACCACAGCAGGGCCCGGCTCATGGCGGACCGTCACGCAGACGTGTGCCCAGGTGGTGATCGCCCTCGGAACTCCGCTCAGAACTCGTCGTCCCCGTGGTCCTCGTCGCAGTACTCGGGGTGCTCGCAGGCGTCGCCCGGCACGACGAGCTGCAGCCGCGGGCGGGGCAGCCAGCCCGCCTCGGCCAGCAACTGGGCCTGGGAGTCGACCGACGGGGCCGTCTCGTCGTGGGTGAAGGAGAACGAGTCCACCAGCATCGGATCCTCCGAGCGTCTCGTGGCGGCATGGCGGTGCGGCGGCCTTGCAGTGTGGCGGCCTTGCGGCATGGCGGTGCTGCGGCCTTGCGGTGTGGCGGTGAGCGGCGGCCAGGACTGTGCGCTGCCTGTGCTCGCGACACTAGGGCAGAAATCGGCCCCCGCCGCCGGAGTTCACCCGCAGTTCCACCGATTGTGGGACCCGGGCAGGCCCGGTTCCCCTCACTTCACCCGCACGGCACCCGCCACGGCCTGTGCGCCGGGCACCTCCGCCTCGGCGGCGGCGACCGCGTCGCGCTGGCGGACGTAGAGGACGCCGTAGCCGAAGCCGGGCTCGCCGGCCCGGTGCGCGGACGCGGCCAGCTCGGGGAGCGCCTGCGCCGCCATCAACGCGTCCTGGCGTTCGCCGAGCACGGTCTGCAGGCCCTTCATGGCCGCGGCGAAGAGCGGCCGGGCTGCTCCCTCGCCCGCGTAGCGGGCCCGCTTGGCGGCGCGGCGGGCGGCGTGCATGGCCTCGTCCCGCTCGGTCCCGTGCGGCAGCGCCAGCGCCTGGGCGACACGTCGGCACGCGCGGCGCCGCTCGCGGCTGAGCAGCCGGTGCACCTCGGCGGCCGCCGGGCGTCCGGCGCGGCGTCGCAGCGGCGGCCGCGCCGCGAGCCGCTCCAGCGCGTCGAGCAGCGCGAAGTAGCGGGCGCCCTCCAGCTCGCGGATCGTGAGCCGCCAGGCGGTCCGGTAGCCCTGGCGTGACCACGCCTTCAGCCGCCGTCGCATGGGGCCGGGACGCTCCGCGCGGTCCAGGGCGTCGAGGTCGCGCAGCAGCCGCTCGCCCAGGACCTCGCGGTCGCGCGCGGTGCCGAGGGTGTGCCCGAGCCAGCGCAGCTCCTCCTCCAGGGCCGCCAGGGACGTGAGCCCGCCTGCGGCGTCCGGACGCAGCAGCCGCTCGTGCACCCGCAGCGTGCTGCGCAGGCGCCGCGCGCAGATCCGCATCTGGTGCACGGCGTCGGGGCGGTCCCGGCGCACCTCGGCGTCCTGCGCCAGCAACTGCCCGACCTGTTGCCGCAGCAGCGCGGTGAGCAGCGCCCCCACACTCCCCGGTGCCGGCTCGCTCCAGGGCTCGCCGCCCGCCTTGTCGCCCGCCTCGCCGGCCGCCTCGCGGCCGGGCACGTCGTCCGGCTCGTCGCCCGGCTCGTCGCCCGGCGCGGCGGACACCGCGGTGACCGCCGGGGCCGGGCCGAGGGCGCGGGCGAGCTTCGACGCGCTCGCGCTGCGGTGCAGCCCGGCCGCGAGGAGTCGCTCCTCGACGGCGTCCAGCAGCGTTCCCTCGCCGTCGACGAGCTCCGCCTCGACCTCCTGCCAGCGCTGCTCGTGCCGGACCGCGCCGGACGGGTCCAGCGCGTGCGCCGTCACGGTGTCCTCCGCCAGCTCGGCGAGGACGCGGTCGGCACCGTCGGTCAGCAGGGTGCGGCGCCGCTCGGTGGCGAGGCGGGCGATCGGCGCCAGCTCCGCCGCTCGGCTGTAGGCCCGCACCCGCGCGAGGAAGTCGGCGGGGACGTGGGTGGGGACGTCCGTGGGGGTCGCGGTCGCGGCCGCGTCCGGTTCCGGCGAGCCGAGCGGGAGCTGGAGTTCCAGGCGTGCACCGTCGGCGGCCGGGAGCTTGAGATGCCAGCCGGCGTCGTGGCCACCGGTGCGGCGGCGCAGCGTGATCCGGTGCGCGAGCAGACGCAGGTCGGGCGTGTCGTAGTAGACGGCGCGCAACTGCTCGGTCCCGGCGGTGACGGCGGTCACCTCGACCGGGACGAGCGAGGGCAGGGACGCGGTCGCCTCCCCCTCGTACTTGCGCTCGCGTTCGAGATGGCCCTCGGCGGCAGGCGGGTCGGACCGCCGCGCCGGGGGCTTGCCGACCGTCGTCTTCCGGGCCATCGTCCGCGCTCCCATCCAGGATCTTCCCGGCGGCACCGGCGCTCACGCCCGGGGCATCCGTCCTGTTCGGCGTTGGCTGTCGCTTTCCCGTTCAGTTTTCCGGGTCGAGGGACGGGCAACCCTGCATGGCCCCGAGAATCCGTTCGGAGATCGCGGTCAGCTGCGTCACCTGCTCACTCGTGAGCGGGTCGAAGAAGAGGGTTCGTACCAGCTCGACGTGGCGCGGTGCGGCGGCCTCGATGGAGCGGCGGCCGGCGTCGGTGATCAGGACGAAGGAGCCCCGGCCGTCCTCGCTGCACTCGGCGCGGTCGATCAGGCCGCGCTTGACCATGCGGGCCAGGTGGTGCGAGAGCCGGCTCTTCTCCCACTGCAGGCCGCGGGCCAGCTCCAGGACGCGGACCCGGCCCTCGGGCACGTCGGTCAGGACGACCAGGACGGAGAAGTCGGCGAGGGAGATGTCGGACTCGGCCTGTATCTGCCGGGCGAGCTGGGCGTCGAGCTCCTGCCGCATGCGCAGGAAGGTGCGCCACAGGTGCTGTTCCTCGGGGTTCAGCCAGCGGGGCTCGGCCCCGTCGGCGGGGGAGGTCTGGGTGTGGGGAGAGGTGGTCATGAGGAAATTCTACCCCCATTGGTTGACACGTCACCCACAGTGGGTGCACTCTGTAGATGACGGATCAACCACTTTGGAGGCCATCATGAGCACCACGACCATCACCCCGGCGCACACCGGCACCTACACCATCGACCCGGCCCACAGCCGTATCGGCTTCGTCGCCCGTCACGCGATGGTCACCAAGGTGCGCGGCTCCTTCAACCGCTTCACCGGCGACGTGCAGGTCGACGCCGGGGCGCCGGAGAACTCCAAGGTCAACCTGGTCATCGAGGTCGACAGCATCGACACCCGCAACGCCGACCGCGACGGCCACCTGCGCACCAACGACTTCCTCGACGTCGCCAACCACCCGGAGATCACCTTCCGCTCCAAGAGCGCCGACTTCGACGGCGAGAGCCTGGAGCTCACCGGTGACCTGACCGTCCGCGGCGTGACGCAGGAGATCACCGTTCCGTTCTCCTTCGAGGGCACCGCGACCGACCCGTTCGGCAACCAGCGCATCGGCTTCGAGGGCCAGCACGCGATCAGCCGCAAGGACTACGGCATCACCTGGAACGCCGCGCTGGAGACCGGTGGCGTCCTGGTCAGCGACAAGATCGTGCTCGAGTTCGAGATCTCCCTGGTCAAGAACGCCTGAGAGTTCTTCCTGAAGCTCCGCCTCCACTTGGGGCGTCCGGGGCGTTAGCCTTGCCGCATGATCGGTCTGACTGGCGCTCACCAAGATGAACACGCAGAGAATCCCGGCCGCTACGGCTCCACCGCCACGATCGAGGTGGAGCCGCGCGGCCTGCGCGTCGTGCACATGAGCTACGCGCCCCGGCACGACAGCGACCCCGACCCCGGCGAGATCGTCTGGACCTGGGTGCCCTTCGAGGAGCGCGACGGACGCGGCAAGGACCGCCCCGTGCTCATCGTCGCCCGCGAGCACGCGGGCACGGTGCTGGCGGTCGAGTTGACCAGCAAGCGCCACGACGGCTCGACCGGCGACGACGTCGCCGAGTGGGTCGCCCTCGGCGAGGGTCCCTGGGACCGCGAGGGCCGCGACTCCTGGGTCAACCTCGAGCGCGTCTTCCGCCTCCACCCCGCCGGCATGCGCCGCGAGGCCGCCGCCCTCGACCTGGACCGTTTCACCATCGTCGCCGCACGCCTGATGCACCTCTACGCCTGGCAGGTCTGAGCTCCGGAGTCCCTGTTCTCATGCTCCGTCAATCCGCCTAGGCTGAGCGGGTTGACGGAGTACGAACGAGGGGGCGGTCTTGTCCGCGCAGGCGATCGAGCACCACGACATCCGGGTCAACGGCATCACCCTGCACTACGCGGCGGCGGGCGAGCCCGACGCGCCGCTGGTCGTGCTGCTGCACGGCTTCCCCGAGTGCTGGTACTCCTGGCGCCACCAGCTCCCGGCCCTGGCCGCGGCCGGCTACCGCGTCGTCGCACCCGACCAGCGCGGCTTCGCGCGCAGCGACGCGCCGGCGGACGTCGGCCTGTACAGCCTGCCCCACCTGGTCGGCGACGTCGTCTCGTTGACGCGCGCGCTGGGCGCGGAGCGGTTCGCGGTGGTCGGGCACGACTGGGGCGCCCCCGTCGCCTGGCAGACGGCGCTGCTCCGCCCCGACCTGGTCCGCGGCGTCGTCGGGCTGAGCGTCGCGCCGCCGTTCCCGCGCCAGGGGGACACGCCGCCGCTGGCGGTGATGGACGCGCTGTTCGGCGGGCGCTTCTACTGGAACTACTTCTGCCGTCCGGGCCTCGCGGACGCCGAGTTCGCCGCCGATCCCGACCGGACCTTCCGGGCCTTCCTCAACGGCGCCAGCGGTGACAACCCCCGCAACGACCCGCAGCCGCCGCAGCCGCTCACCCAGCCGGACGGCACCTTCCTCGGCCACCTCGACGACAGCAAGAACCTGCCGTCCTGGCTGACCGACACCGACATCGCCGCCTTCGTGGCGGAGTACGCGAAGAACGGCTTCACCGGCGGCCTCAACTGGTACCGCAACCTGGACCGCAACTGGGAGTTGTCGGCCGCCTGGGACCGCCTCCCGCTGACCGTCCCCGGCCGCTACATCCTCGGCGACCGCGACCTCGTCGGCACCTTCCCCGGCATGGCCGACGCGATCGCCGCGCTCCCGCAGCTGTATCCGACCCTCCAGCCGACGCTGACCCTGCCGGGCTGCGGGCACTGGACCCAGCAGGAGCGCCCGGAGGAGGTCAACGCGGCACTGCTGGAGTTCCTGGCCGGATTGGACGAATGATCCCTATGATCCACCGGTGCCCATGACCGAGATCGTCACCACCGCCTCCCGTCCCGACCTCCACCGGCAGGCCAGGGCCGCCCTGCGGGGCGGTTGGCCGACCTTCGTGCTGCACGACCCCGTCTCGAACGACCACCGGGACCAGGTGGGGGCCTACTTCGGTGACTACGACGTGCTGCTGCTGGAGGACGGCGAGGTCGTGGCCGACGGCCGGGCGGTGGCGCTGCGGTGGGACGGCGCCACCGCGACGCTGCCGGAGGGTTACGACGGCGCGCTGGTCCGGGCGGTGGCGGAGCACGAACAGGGCGCCGCGCCCGACACGCTCTGCGTCCTGGCCGTCACCGTCCGGCCGGACCGCACGCGTGGCGGGATGGCCGGAAGGGTGATCACCGCGCTTCGCGACCGCGCCGTCGACGCCGGCTTGGCGCGGGTGATCGTGCCGGTGCGACCCGCTCTCAAGGCCCTGTATCCGCTCACCTCGATGGCGGACTTCGCCGCCTGGACGCGCGAGGACGGCCTGCACCTCGACCCGTGGATCCGCACCCACCAGCGCCTCGGCGCCACGGTCCTCGCACCCGCCCCGCGCTCCATGGTCGTGCCGGGGACGGTCGCGCAGTGGGAGAAGTGGACCGGCATGGCCTTCCCCCAGTCCGGCTCCTACGTGGTGCCGGACGCACTCGACCTCGTCGAGATCGACCGCGAGCGCGACCGCGGGCACTACGCCGAGACCAACCTCTGGATGCGGCACCGGTAGACCCGCCGGTGAAGGGGCCTACGCCTCGACGATGACGAGCGCCGCCGCGGCCGCCGCCGCCGGGTCCCCGTCGGTGACGGCCTGGAGCAGGTCCGTGTGGGCCGACGAGGTCGAGTGCTGCATGTGGTCCGCGACGATCACGTCGTGCAGGGCCTCGCTCATGCTGCGGTAGAGGTCGCTGAGCAGGCGGTTGTGCGAGGCCTGCGCGACACGCAGGTGGAACTCCACGTCGGCGTCGGCGAAGACCTCCAGCTCGCCCGCCCCGAACGCCGCCTCGCGCCGCGCCGCGACCTCGCGCAGCTGCGCGAGGTCCGCGTCGGTGCGGCGCGAGGCCGCCAGGCGCGCGGCGAGGACGTCGAGGCCGCGGCGGACCTCTGCGATGTCGCGCTCCGCGACCGAGTCCAGCATCCGGCCGATCGCGACACTGGATTCGTCCGTCGCGGTGACGAAGGTGCCCGCGCCCTGGCGGGTGGCGAGCAGGCCGGTGTGGACCAGGGCCCGAACCGCTTCGCGCACGGAGAGCCGGGACATGCCGAGGGTCTCGGCCAGCTGGGCCTCGGAGGGGATCTTCTCCCCGACGCTCCAGCTCCCCTTGGCGATCTCGCCGCGGATCTCCGCGATGGCGGCCTCGACCAGCGAGCTGCGACCCACGTTCCTCATCTTCACTCTTCCCGAGTCATCTGATGTCTGATAAATCTAGGGCTCAACTCGCCCCAGGGTAAGGGAAGTGCCCAGATGAACTCCGTCCTGTTCACCGGTGTCCGCCCGTTCGGCGCGGCTCCGCGCGACCTCCTCGTTCGCGACGGACGCGTCGCCCACGCCGATCCGGCGGGCGCCCGGGCCGCAGACGCCGAGGTCGTGGACGGGACGGGACTGCTCGCGCTGCCCGCGCCCGTCGACGCCCACATCCACCCCGACAAGTCCACCTGGGGCGACCGCTGGCTCAGCCGCGAACCGGCCGACGACCTGCGCGCCCTCATCGCCTACGACGTCACCGCGCGCTCCGCGATGATCCCGGTCGCCCGGCGGGCCGGGGCCCTGATGGACCACGCTGTCGCCCGCGGCACCCGCGCCTGGCGGGCGCACGTCGACGTGGCACCGGCCTACGGCCTCGCCAACGTCCACGGCGTGCGCGAGGCGGCGGACGCCCGCACGGACCTGCTGCACGTGCAGACCGTCGCCTTCCCCCAGCTCGGCGTGCTGACCGCGCCGGGCACGGCCGAGCTGCTGGCCAAGGCTCTGGACGAGGGGGCGGACGTGCTCGGCGGGCTCGACCCGGTCGGCATCGACCGCGACCGGGACGGGCAGCTCGACCTGCTCTTCGGCCTGGCCGAACGCGCCGGCAAGCCGCTCGACATCCACCTGCACGACGGCGGCGCGCCGGGCCTGGACCAGATCGCCGAGATCGCCCGCCGCACCCGCGCGCTCGGCCTCCAGGGCCGGGTGACCGTCAGCCACGCCTTCGCCCTCGCCGACTGCGGGCCGGACACCCTGACCCAGCTCGCCGACCTGCTGGCCGAGGCGCAGGTGGCGCTCGCCACCTGCGCCCTCGGCGCCGAACCCGTCGTCCCGTTCCCGCAGCTGACCGCTGCCGGGGTCCGGGTCGCGCTCGGGTCGGACGGCGTCCGCGACCCGTGGACCCCGTTCGGCGACGGCGACATGATCGCCCGCGCCCACCTGCTCGCCTACCGCACGGACGCCCGCACCGACGCGGAACTCGAGGCCTGCTACCGCCTCGCCGCCGACGGCGGCGCCGCGCTCCTCGGCCTGGAGCCCAGCACCCTGCTGCCCGGCGCCCCCGCCGACTTCGTGCTCCTCGCCGCCGACTCCCTCCCCCAGGCCGTCGTCGACCGGCCGCTTCCCGCCGTCGTCGTCCACGGCGGCCGCGTCGTCGCCCGCGACGGCCGGCTCCTCGAAAGGACCCCCGCATGAGCTCTGACCCCAGGAGACGCACGACCACCCGCACGACTACTCGCACGACCGCCCTGGCCGGACTCGCCCTGCTGCTCAGCGCCTGCGGCACCACCCCCGTCGGCTCGGCCGCCCCCGCCGTGCTCGACCTGCGGACCACCACCGCGGCCGCCACCAAGGGCCTGGCCTCCATCACCTGGAACCTGCCCTACGAGCCGCAGAGCCTCGACCCGATCCACTCGTACAACTACGCCGAGAACACCGTGCTCGCGAACCTCTGCGAGAGCCTGCTGCGGCTCACCCCGGATTTCAGGATCGAGCCCGGTCTCGCCACCAAGGCCGAGAACCCCACCCCTACCACCTGGGTCTACACCATCCGCCCGGGTGTGACGTTCTGGGACGGCACCCCGCTGACCGCCGCCGACGTGGCCTACAGCCTGAACCGGCACCTCGACCCCTCCCTCGGCACCTACTGGGGCGAGTACGTCAAGAACGTGAAGTCGGTCCAGGTGACCGGCCCGCTCCAGGTCACCGTGACGCTCACGCGCCCTGACGTGCTGTTCAACCAGATCATGGCCACCGCCGCCGGCGCGATCGTGGAGAAGGCCCAGGCGCAGCGGGCGGGCAGGGACCTCGGCACGCCGTCCAAGGGCGTCATGTGCACGGGGCCGTTCGAGTTCGGCAGCTGGCACTCCGGCGACTCGCTCACCATCACCCGCAACGACCACTACTGGGACCCGGCGCTCAAGGCGAAGTCGAAGCAGATCACCTTCCGCTTCATCGCCGACGAGACCACGGCCGTCAACGCGCTGCGCTCCGGCGAGATCGACGGCGAGTACTTCTACCTGCCGCCGGCCGCCCTCTCCCAGCTCCAGCAGTCGAAGACCGGGACGGTCACCCTCGGCCGCTCGCTCACCTTCTGGGCGCTGCTCAGCTCGGCGACGACCGGCCCTTACGCCGACCCGCGGGTCCGCGAGGCGCTGTCGCTGGCACTGGACCGCGCCGGGATCTCCAAGGTCGTCTTCCAGGGCATCGCCGCCCCGCAGCGCGCCATCGCGGGCCCGGACTCCTGGGGTTACGCCAAGGACGTCTACAGCAAGGCCTACGACGCGCTGCCGAGCCTGACCCCGGACATGGCCAAGGCCAAGCAGTTGCTGAACGCGGCGGGTTCGCCGACCGGGACCATCACCATCGGCGTCCAGGGCAGCTCGGCCGTGCACGAGCAGACCGGTGAGCTGATCAAGGCGACGGGCGAGGCGCTCGGCCTGCACATCGACATCAAGGTCATCCCCGTCGAGCAGTACGGCAACCTCTACAACGACCCCAAGGCCCGCGAGGGCATCGACGCCTTCCTCTCCACCTGGTACGGCAACGTGCCCGACCCGCTGGACGTCTACACCGTCTTCACCGCGGGCGGCCCGAACAACTTCAGCGACTACCGCGGCGTCGACGCCGCCGTGCAGCAGGCACGGGCCGAGGCCGACCCGGTCAAGCGAGCGGGTCTCGTCGTGGGCGTCCAGTCGGCGGTCACCCGAGACACGGTGTGGATGCCGCTGAACAACCTGCCGGTCATCCTCTACATGGACAACCGGATCACCGGCGCGGTGCCGTCGTTCTCGTACCTGTACTACCCCTGGGCCGCCGGGCTGGGTGCCAAGTGAGGGGCCCCGTGAAGTCGTTGCTGCGACGGCTGGCCGGACTGGCCGTGGTCCTGCTGGTGGCGTCCTTCCTGGTCTACGGGATGCTCTACCTCGTCCCCGGCGGCCCGATGGCGTTCCTGCTCGGCAACCACAGCGGCACGCCCGAGCAGATCGCGGCGATCCGTCACCAGTACCACCTCGACGACCCGTTCCTGGTCCGCTACTACCACTGGCTCTCCGGCGCGCTGACGGGCAACCTCGGCAGCTCCCTGGTCTACAAGCAGAGCGTCGCGAGCCTGATCGGCGCCCGCACCACGACCACCCTGACGCTGGTGGCCTACGCGGCCGTGCTGATCGTGCTCGGCGGCGTCACCGCCGGAACCGTCGGCGCGCTGCGCGGGGGCAGGACCGACGCGGCGATCAGCCTCGCCTCCTCCGTCTTCCTGGCCACCCCGGCGTTCCTGGTCGGTGTGGTGCTGGTCGTCGTCTTCGCCAACGACCTCGGCTGGTTCCCGGTCTTCGGGGCGGGCAGCGGCCTGGGCGACCGGCTCTACCACCTCACCCTGCCCGCCCTCACCCTCGCCCTCGGCAACGGCGCCTACCTGGCCCGGATCACCCGCGCCTCGGTCCGCGCCGAACTCGGCCGCGAACACGTGGAGACGGCCCGCAGCCGCGGGCTCGCCGAGGGTCGTGTCGTCCGCCGCCACGTGCTGCGCAACGCCGCCGTCCCGATCACCACGGTGACCGGCCTGACCATCGCCGGGCTGCTGGCCGGCTCGGTCGTGGTCGAGGACGTCTTCGGGCTGGACGGCATCGGCTCCCTCTTCGTCCGCGCGATCCTCCAGCGCGACATGGCCGTGGTGCAGGCCGTCGTGCTGGTACTGGTGGCCGCGTTCGTGCTGGTCAACCTCGTGGTCGACCTCTGCTACTCGTTCCTCGACCCCAGGATGGCGCCATGAGTTCCCCTGCTCTGCCAGGAAGGCTGAGACTGCCCCGGTTGCCCGCGGCGCTGCGCTCGCCCGCCCAGCGGATCGCCGTCGGCCTGCTGGTGGTGCTCGCGGCGGCAGCGCTGCTGGCGCCCGTGATCGCCCCCTACGACCCGGACCTGCCGGACCTGTTCAACGCCCTCGGCCCCGCCTCGCCCACCCACTGGCTCGGCGGCGACGCGGTCGGCCGGGACGTGCTCTCCCGCGTGATCTGGGGCGCCCGGACCACGCTGCTCGGTCCGCTGCTGGTCATCGTCTGCTCCACCGCCGTGGGCGGGACGCTCGCCATCCTCGCCGCCTGGTGCGGCGGCAAGGTCGACGCCGTCGTCTCCCGCGGCCTGGACGTGCTGTTCGCGGTGCCGAGCATCGTCTTCGCGCTGGTCACCGTCGCTGTGCTGGGCCCCGGCCTGCCCGCGGTGGTGCTCGGCCTGACGGTCGCCTACACGCCGTTCGTGGCCCGGGTGCTGCGCAGCGCGGCGCTGCGGGAGCGGAACCTGCCGTACGTCGCCGCCGCGTGGGTGCAGGGCCGCTCGGCCTTCGCCATCTGCGCGCGGCACCTGCTGCCGAACCTCACCCCGCTGATCGTGGCGCAGGCGGTCTCCGCGTTCGGCTTCGCGGTGATCGACCAGGCGGCGGTCTCCTTCCTCGGTCTGGGCGTGCAACCACCGACGGCCGACTGGGGGTTGATGGTCAAGAGCGGGCTGGACAGCGCGATGCGCGGCCAGCCGCTGGAGGCACTGAGTGCCGGCCTGCTGATCGCCGTGGTGGTCGCCGCGGGCAACGTGCTCGGCGACAGGCTCGGGGAGGAAGGGCGATGAGTCTCATCGAGCTGGACGGGTTCGGCCTGGCCGTCCCGTACGAGAAGGGCTGGCGCACGCTCGTCGAGCAGGTCGATCTGACGATCGGCCAGGGCGAGGCGGTCGGGCTGGTGGGGGAGTCGGGTTCCGGCAAGTCGATGACCGCCCGCGCGATCATCGGGCTCACCCCGACGAAGGCCCGGACCACCGGGCGGATCGTCTTCGACGGCGAGCCGGTCACCGGGATCTCCGGCCGCAGGTTGCGCGAGCTGCGCACCCGCCGCATCGCCATGGTCTTCCAGGACCCCCGCGCCCACATCAACCCGGTCCGAAGCGTCGGCGACTTCCTCACCGAGGCGATGATCGCCAACCTCGGCGTCGCCCCGCGCGACGCCCGCCTGCGGGCGGTGCGGCTGCTGGCCGACGTCGGCATCCCCGACGGCGAGCGGCGGCTGCGGCAGTACCCGCACGAGCTCTCCGGCGGCCTGCTGCAACGCGTGATGATCGCCTCGGTGCTCGCCGTCGAGCCGGACCTGATCCTCGCCGACGAGCCGACCACCGCCCTGGACGTCACCGCCCAGTCCGAGGTCATGGCCATCCTGGAGGAGGCGCGCCGCGCCCGCGGCACGGCCCTGCTGCTGATCACCCACGACCTGGAGCTGGCCGCCGCCACCTGCGACCGCCTCGCCGTCATGTACGCCGGGCGGATAGTGGAGACCCAGCCGGCCGAGGCGCTGACCGAGCGTCCGCGCCACCCCTACGCGGCCGGGCTGCTGCGCTCCCGGCCGAGCATCGACGAGATCGCGCACCGGCTGCCGGTCATCCCCGGCCGCCCGGTGGCGGCCTTCGAGGCCGAGCCGGGCTGCGCGTTCGCGCCGCGCTGCGAGTACGCCCAGCCCGCGTGCACGCGGCAGACCCCCGCCGTCCGGGAGGTGGACGGCGCCGCCGTCGCCTGCCTCCGAGTCGAGGAGCTGACATGGTGATCGAGGCCACCGGCCTGCGCAAGGTCTTCGGAGAGGCGGTCGCCGTCGACGACGTCTCGTTCGCGCTGGAGGAGGGGGAGTCGCTCGCGATCGTCGGCGAGTCCGGCTCGGGCAAGACCACCGTCGCCCGGATGCTCGTCGGCCTGGAGACCCCGTCCGGTGGGACCATCACCGTCTGCGGCCGGGAGCGGACCGCCCGGAAGCCCTCCGGCGCGGAACGGCGCCGCAGGGCCCGGGAGATCCAGATCGTCTTCCAGGACCCCTACTCCTCGCTGGACAAGCGTCAGCGGGTGGGCGACGTCGTCGAGACCAGCCTCGCGCTGCACTTCGACCGCACGCCGGCCGAGCGGCACCGCCGCATGCTCGATCTGCTCGACTCGGTCGGCCTCGCGGAGCGGCACGCCGCCATGCTGCCCCGGCAACTCTCCGGCGGGCAGCGGCAGCGCGTCGCCATCGCCCGCGCCCTCGCCGTCGAGCCGCGGGTGCTGGTGCTGGACGAGGCGGTCGCCGCGCTGGACGTCTCCATCCAGGCGCAGATCCTCAACCTGCTCGCCGACATCCGCGAGCGCGGCGGCAGCAGCTACGTCTTCATCTCCCACGACCTGGCCGTGGTCCACCAGATCAGCGACCGGGCCGTGGTGATGAGGAACGGCCGCGTCGTCGAACAGGGCCCCACCCCCGCGCTGCTCGCGGCCCCGCAGCAGGAGTACACCCGGCAGCTGCGGGCGGCCGTGCCGCGACCGGGCTGGAAGCCGACGCGGAGGCCCGCGTGAGGACTCTCGTCACCGCGGCCTACGTGATCGGCTTCGACGGGAGCGACCACGTCGTGCACCGCGACGGCCAGGTCGTCTACCGGGACGAGCGGATCGAGTTCGTCGGCCGCGGCTGGGCCGGTGAGGCCGACCAGGTGATCGACGCGGGGCAGGCGGTGGTCGGCCCCGGGTTCGTCGACCTGGACGCCCTCGCCGACATCGACCACGCGATCCTGGACACCTGGCACGCCGACGGGCGCGGCCTGGAGTGGTCGCTGGAGTACGCCCGCGACCGGCGCCGGGCCGTCTTCCCGCTGGAGGAGACCCTCGCCATGCGCGAGTACGCCCTCACCCAGCTGATCCGCAACGGCGTCACCACGGCGATGCCGATCGCCGCCGAGACGCACGGCGCGTGGGCCGAGACCTACGAGGAGCTGGCCGGCGTCGCGGAGATCGCCGGACGGCTCGGCCTGCGCATGTACCTGGGCCCGAGCTACCGCTCGGGCGTCCCGGTCGTCGACGCCGAGGGCACGCCCGGGATGTGGTGGCAGCCCGCGCTCGGCGAGCACGGGCTCGCCGAGGCCGTGCGCTTCGCCCGCGACGTCGACGGCGCCTACGGCGGCCTGGTGCGCGGCGCGCTCCTGCCGTGCCGGATCGAGACGTTGTCGCCCGAGCTGATGCGGGCCACCGCCCGCGCAGCCGAGGAGCTGGACTGCCTGGTCCGGCTGCACTGCCTCCAGGACCCGTCGGAGCGACGGCTCCTGATCGAACATCACGGCTGCACCGCGCTCCAGCTGCTGGAGGACACCGGGCTGCTCGGGCCGCGCCTGCTGATCCCGCACGCGATCCACATCGGCGGCCACAGCCAGCTGGACGCGCCCTACGCGGGGGAGTTGGCCGCGCTGGCGCGGATCGCCGGGATCGTGCACTGCCCGCGTACGATGCTCCGCTACGGTGCCGCACTGGAGGACGTCGACCGGTACCGCGCGGCGGGTGTCACCGTCGCGCTCGGCACGGACTCCTTCCCGCCCGACATGATCCGCAACATGGACGACGGCAGCCACCTCGCCAAGCTGGTCACCGGCCGTCTCGACGCGGGCGCGGCCGCCGACTACTACCGCGCGGCCACCCTCGGCGGCGCCCGGGCCCTCGGCCGCCCGGACCTGGGCCGCCTCGCCCCGGGCGCTTTGGCCGACCTGGTCGTCGTCGACCTCGGCGACCCGCGCACCGGCCCGGTCGAGGACCCGATCCGCACCCTGCTGGCGCACTGCACCGGCGCGAACGTCACGACCGTCGTGGTCAATGGCCGCACGGTGATGCGCGACCGCGTCATCCCCGGCCACGACGAGGCCGCCGCGCTCTCCCGCGCGCAGGCCTACTTCGACCGCATGCGGGACGCCTACGCGGACCGTGACTACCGGCGCCGCCCGCCGTCGGAGCTGTTCCCGCCCGCGTTCCGCACCCGGTGACCCGTCAGTGCGGAAAGGCCCGGGGCGGTCGCAACGCGGGGAGGGTGTCGCGGAACTCATCGATCACCGCGCTGATCTAGGGCGGCGAGGTTCTCCAGCACCAGCGAGTGGTTGACGCCGTGGTGGGCGTCGACGCCGAACCCGAGGCAGACCACCAGCCGCTTCGCGACCTCGCCCAGCCCGGCGACGGCGGGGACGTCAGGGCGTCGCGGTGCTGGGCGCGGTCGGGCTCGCGCTCATCGGCCGGCGGCCGGGCCCAGGCCCTGGGCGGGCCCTACCCCCACCCCTCCCGGTAGGCGGTCCAGTCGGCTTCGGACGCCGAGAAGTCGGCGTAGAGGGCGACCCCGAAGGGGCGGCCGTGGAGGGGGGAGGCGGCGAGGCCGGCGCGGATGCCGCTGAGCGCGGCCGGGATGGTCTCGGCGTCCGCGTGGTGGCCGAGGTTGTCCTCGCGGTAGGCGGGCAGGCCCATCAGGACGTCGACCGTGGGCGGGGCCGTGGCCAGGGCCAGGCTGGTCTGCTGGGCGAGGTAGCCGGAGAACAGCGAGGGCAGCGGCATGCCGCTGTCGTAGGCCATCACGTCGATCTGGTCGACACGCGCGGCCACCGCGGCCAGGTAGTCGCGCGACCACCACTTCGGGTGGCCGGTCAGCGCCAGCGCCAGGAGCCGCAGCGGCGGCAGGGGGTCCGTCTGCGGGACGGCGACGGACAGGACGCGGCCGTCGGCGCACGTCAGCGCGTGCAGGCGGTCGAGGAGGGCGAGGTAGCCCGCGTCCCCGGAGTGGACCGGTTCCGTGTCGAGGTTGATGCCGTCGAAGCCGAGCGCGAGCAGGGAGGCGGAGGCGGCGACCAGGTGGTCGCGGGTCGTCGGCCGGGCGAGGTCCAGGCCGTACGGACCCTCGGAGGCGACGACGTCGCCCAGCCAGGCCTGCACCCGCACGCCCGGCGCGAGCCGGTGGAAGGTGGCGATCACCCAGGCCGCGCGCGGCGCGAGCGCGGGATCGAGGGAGCCGTCCTCGCGGGTGGGGCCGACGTGGACGTAGAGGTCGCGCACGCCGTGACCGGTGCCCGCGCCGCCCAGGCGGCGCAGCAGCGCCACCGCGTCGGCCTCGCTGCGGCGGCCGTCGACCCAGGCGTGGCCGAGCCAGACGGCGTCCCGTCCCTGCGTGCGGGTCGGCGCCTCCCGCCCGGCGCCGGCCGCCCACAGCTGGCCGAGGGGCAGCAGGACCAGGGCGAGTGCCAGCGCGGGCATCGCCGACCTGCGCGCCGTCCAGTGCCACCACCGCATGTCGTCGCCCCCGCCTCGCCCGTTTCGCCTCGTCTCTCGGACATGATGATCAGAAGATCACCGGCGGTTCCCCGCCGCCGGTACCGGAAAGGGGAACGCGGCGCCGATGAAGTCCTCACTCGATCGGGCGACGCCCGGTGTGGTCGGTGCGATCCGTTTCGCCTTCGGCGCGTTCACCGCGGTGGCGCTCGGGGTGCAGGCCTACCACTCAGCGTCGGAAGGGCGCTCGCTCGCCAACTTCTTCAGCTACTTCACCATCCTCAGCAACTGCTCGATGACCCTGGTGCTGCTGGTCGGCGGCGTGCTCGGGATGGTGGGCGGGCGCGGCGTCCCGGATCTGCTGCGCGGTGCGGTGACGCTCTACATGGCGATCACCGGCATCGTCTACACGATCGCGCTCGCGCAGTACGAGGCGCTGGGGACGATCCCGTGGGTCAACGACGTCGTCCACCGGCTGATGCCGGTGGTGATCTTCATCGACTGGCTGGCGGTGCCGCCGAGACGGCCGGTCCTGTGGACGCGGGCGCTGTGGTGGCTGGCCTTCCCGCTGCTCTACCTGCCCTACACGCTGGTCCGCGGTCCGATCGTCCACTGGTACCCCTATCCCTTCCTTGACCCGCGCGAGAAGGGGTACGCGCACGTGATGGTCTCCTCGCTGCTGATCACGCTCGCCTTCCTGGCGGTGGGCGCGCTGCTGGTGTGGGCGGGAAACCTGTTCGGGCGACGCCGAGCGGAAATGTCCCCGGAATACCAGGGGAACGGCTGAGCGCGAAGAAAATCATGAAAAAGCGGAAATATCGCCTCCGCTGAAGCGGTCCGCCCCCGGCCGTGATGGTCGGGCACCCCCCCGTGGTGCCCGCCACCAGGCACGTTGCCGTGCGGTCCGGCCATCATGGTCGTACCCGAACCGCTGTCGTCACCCCCGGTAGGTGGGTGCAAGCCCTCCGATCGGGGGTTCGATTTTCATAAGGTTGTGCCCTGAGGTACGGTCGCGCGAGGTGCGCTTGGCGCATGACGGAACACACAGGTAGGAAACGGGCGCGTGGTTCCAACGCAAGCGAGCGGTCCCAGCGGTCCCATCCGGGCCATGATCGTCGATGATGAGGCTCTGATCCGCTCGGGCCTGGCCATGATTCTCGGCAACGCGCCGGACATCGACGTCGTCGGCACCTGTTCCGGCGTCGAGGCGGTGGCCGAGGTACGCCGTCTCCAACCGGACGTCGTCCTGCTGGACATCCGCATGCCCGACGTCGACGGCCTCACCCTGCTGCGCCGCATCCGCGATCTGCCCGCGCCCCCGTACGTCGCCATGCTCACCACCTTCGACACCGACGAGTACCTCGACCAGGCGCTGCGCCTGGGCGCCAGCGGCTTCCTGCTCAAGGACACCGAGCCGGACGTGCTCGCCAGGTCCGTGCGGGCCGTCGCGACCGGCGCCGGCTGCCTGTCCACCCCCGTGCTGCGCCGCCTGGGCCAGAACCGCCGCCAGGCCGACCACCCCGCCGCCGCGGCGGTGGACACCCTGACCGAGCGCGAGCGCCAGGTCCTCGCTTTCCTCGGCCGTGGCCTGTCCAACGTCGAGATCGGCGCCCGGATGCACCTGGGTGCCGCGACCGTGAAGGACTATGTCAGCGCCGTCCTGACCAAGCTGGGCGTCACCAACCGCATCCAGGCCGCGGTGCTGGCCGAGCGCGCGGGGCTGCTCGAGGAGACCGGCGCGTGAGGGAGTCCGTCCGCCAGTGGGCTCCGGTACGGGCGGTGCGGCGGCTCGGATGCCGGATCGCCACACCGGTCGTGCTCGCCGCGGGCCGGTTCGGCCGCTGGGTCCGGGCCCTGGTGCTCCGCTTGCCCAAGCGGGTCCGCGACGCGCTGATCACCCTGGTGCTCACCGCGGCGGCGTTCGTCGACGCGGGCCTCAACTATCCGGGCAAGAAGGACTGGACCTTCTGGGCCTCGATGGTCGCCTGCTCGGTCCTGCTGCTGCGCCGCCGGTACCCCAGGCTCGTCCTGATGGGCACCCTGACGGGTCTGTACGCGGGTGACGCCATGGTGGCCGCGATGGTCGCCGTCTACACCGTGGCCAGGGCGCGACGGGTGCCGTGGCAGGCCTGGTTCGCGGCCGGAGTGGTCGGCATCGGGCTCTACCTGCCCTGGCCGATCAGCAAGGAGCTGACCCGGTCCTGGAGCGACGACTTCCAGCAGCTCATCTACGCGATCATGCTGTCCATCGGCCCGGCCGCCCTGGCCCTGCTGATGCAGACACGCGAGGCGCTGCGGGCCCGGATCACCGAGCTGGCCACGCTGCGTGACCATGAGCGCGAGCTGCACGCGCAGACCGTGATCGCCCGCGAGCGCGCGCGGATCGCGCGCGAGATGCACGACGTGGTCTCCCACCAGGCCGGCCTGATAGCCGTCCAGGCGGGAGCGCTCCAGGTCACCGCGAAGGACCCGGGCGTGCGGGAGGTCGCGGGCACGATGCGCGGCCTGGCCGTCGCCACGCTGGAGGAACTGCGCAGCATGATCCTCGTGCTGCGCGCGGCCGGCGCCGGCCCCACCGAGCTCGCCCCGCAGCCGCGCCTCGCCGACCTGCCGCGCCTGGTCGCGGAGTCCGAGGCGGGCGCGGAGCTCGACGTCGTCGGCTACTGCCAGGACTCGCTCCCGCTCCTGCCGGAGCCGATCGAGCGGGCCGCCTACCGCACGGTCCAGGAGGCCCTGACCAACGCTCGCAAGCACGCGCCGGGCGCGGAGACCAACGTCCGGATCGAGCTCCGGGAGGACTGCCTGCGCGTCGCCGTCACCAACGCGGCCCCGCCGACCGGCCCGCTCGACGGCGACCCCCAGCTGACCCTCCCGGGCGGCGGCCACGGCATCATCGGCCTCCGCGAACGCGCCGCGTTGCTGGGCGGCACCCTCGCCGCCGGCCCCACGGCGGACGGCGGCTACAAGATCCGCCTCTCGCTCCCGCTGACCGCAGCCGCGCGGTAGTGCCAGGGGCGCGCGGCTCTGCTCGATGAACTGCGTGCGCGACAATCCCCCGGCCTCCGGCCGGGGGGACCCCTCCCGCGGCCTTGGGATCCCGAGCGGACAGGGCCATCCGCCTGCGGTGGGTTGCTCGCGCCCACGCAGGGGGCACCGCCCGGCCGAAGGCTGGGGGAGGAGCCGCATATCGGCAGAGCCCCGCGCCCCTGGATCGTGCGACTTCTCCTCGCCCTGGGCTGGCGCCACCTGCCGTTTCATCAGAAGGCATAGGCTCGTCCCTGACGAAACGGTCCGTGAGGGCGGGCCGGTGTTGGAAGGACGCGTGATGACCCAGGGAACCCGTCTGGACCAGCTGCCCGAGTGGGCGGCTCTCGCCGCGCACCGCGCGGAGTTGGGGGAGACGCACCTGCGTTCGCTGTTCGCCGAGGACCCCAAGCGCGGCGAGTCGTACACCCTCCAGGTGGGTGACCTCTACGTCGACTACTCCAAGCACCTGGTGACCGACGAGACGCTGACGCTGCTGCGCAAGCTCGCCGAGGTGCGCGGGGTGGCGGCGCTGCGCGACGCCATGTTCCGCGGCGAGAAGATCAACATCACCGAGGACCGCGCCGTGCTGCACACCGCGCTGCGCGCGCCGCGCGGCGCCGTGGTCGAGGTGGACGGCGTCAACGTCGTGCCCGAAGTCCACGCCGTGCTCGACAAGATGGCGGACTTCTCGCGCCGCATCCGCTCCGGAGAGTGGACCGGTCACACCGGCCGGCGGATCCGCAACGTCGTCAACATCGGCATCGGCGGCTCGGACCTCGGCCCGGCCATGGCCTACGAGGTGCTGCGCAGCTTCACCGACCGCGATCTGACGGTGCGGTTCGTGTCCAACGTCGACGGCGCGGACCTGCACGAGGCCGTGCGGGACCTGGACGCCGCCGAGACCCTGTTCATCGTCGCCTCGAAGACGTTCACCACCATCGAGACCGTCACCAACGCCACCAGTGCCCGCACCTGGCTGCTGGAGCAGCTCGGCGCCGGGCAGGAGGCGGTGGCCAAGCACTTCGTCGCGCTGTCGACCAACGCCACCGAGGTGGCGAAGTTCGGCATCGACGTGGCCAACATGTTCGAGTTCTGGGACTGGGTCGGCGGCCGCTACTCCTACGACTCCGCGATCGGCCTCTCCCTGATGATCGCCATCGGGCCGGAGGCGTTCGAGGAGATGCTGGCCGGCTTCCGCCTGGTCGACGAGCACTTCCGCACCGCGCCGCCGGAGCAGAACGTGCCGTTGCTGCTGGGCCTGCTCGGCCTCTGGTACGGCGCGTTCTTCGACGCGCAGGCGCACGCCGTCCTGCCGTACTCGCACTACCTGTCCAAGTTCACCGCCTACCTGCAGCAGCTGGACATGGAGTCCAACGGCAAGTCGGTGCAGCGCGACGGGCAGCCGGTCCAGTGGCAGACCGGTCCGGTGGTCTGGGGCACCCCCGGTACCAACGGTCAGCACGCCTACTACCAGCTGCTGCACCAGGGCACCAAGGTGATCCCGGCGGACCTGATCGGCTTCGCGCGGCCGGTCGCCGAACTCGCGCCCGGCCTGCGCGCCCAGCACGACCTGCTGATGGCGAACCTGTTCGCCCAGGGCCAGGCGCTGGCCTTCGGCAAGACGCCGGAGGAGGTGCGCGCCGAGGGCGTCGCCGAGGAGCTGGTGCCGCACAAGACCTTCAAGGGCAATCACCCCACCACCACCATCCTGGCCGGCGAGCTGACCCCGTCCGTGCTGGGCCAGCTGGTCGCCCTCTACGAGCACAAGGTGTTCGTCCAGGGCGCCATCTGGAACATCGACTCCTTCGACCAGTGGGGCGTCGAGCTCGGCAAGGTGCTGGCCAAGCGGATCGAGCCCTCGCTCGTCGAGGGCACCGGCCTGGACGCGCTGGACTCCTCCACCGCCTCTCTCGCCACCCGCTACCGCGAGCTGCGCGGGCGGTAGTCGTCCCGCAAGGGCCTCACCAGGGCATCGCCACGCCGCCGTTGGGACGCAGGATCTGCCCGGTCACGAACCGGGCGGCATCGCTGACCAGGTAGTGGACGGCGTGCGCGATGTCCTCGGGCTCGCCGATCATGCCGAGCGGGGACATCCGCTTCAGTGGCTTCTCCGCGGCGGCGCGGGCGGCCTCGTCGATGCTGCCGTCGGGCAGCAGGTAGTGACGCGAGGTCATCGCGGTGCGCACCAACCCCGGTGCCACCGCGTTGACCCGCACCCCGTAGCGGCCGACCTCGGCGGCGAGGTTCTTCGTCAGCTGGACGACGGCCGCCTTGGAGACGCTGTAGCTCATGATCTCCGGCGTCGCGCTGTCCACCGCTCCGGACGCGGTGTTGACGATGGCCCCTCTCCCTTGGGTGCACATGATCCGCGCGGCCGCCTGGCAGGCGTGGAAGGTGCCTTTGAAGTTCACCGCCCAGACCGCGTCCAGGTCCTCCTCGGGCACGTCGACGACGAGGCCGGTGCGGATGATCCCGGCGATGTTGCACAGGATGTCGAGCCGGCCGTGCCGCTGCGCGGTCCCCGTGATCAGCTCGACGACCTGGTCGCGCCGGGCCACGTCCACGTGGGCCGGGGTGCCGTCGATCTCGGCGGCGGTGCGTTCGGCGGCGGCGCCGTCGACGTCCGCGCAGACGACGTGTGCCCCGGCGGCGGCGAGCACCTCCGCCGTCGCCCGTCCGATGCCGCTGCCCGCGCCGGTGACGACGGCGATCCGCTTGTCCAGTGCGTACGCGCTGAAATCCACCATGCCGAGGTGGTAGCAGATGCGCCTTGACGTTGGAAGAACGATTGCGCTTAACTACCGTTAAGTAACTTATGACAGTGGTCAGAGTCGTTGTGGTTCAAGTCGGGAGTACAGCATGACCGAGTTCGAGCAGGGCACCGCGGTCGCCCGACGCGCGGGCGTGCCCGGCGTCTACGACGCCGAACTGGACGCGGGCTGGCGCATCGGTGGCGGCATCAACGGCGGCCTGCTGCTCTCCCTGGTCGGCCGGGCGCTCGGGGACCACCTCGGCGAGGCCGCCGGCCACCCGCAGCCCGTCTCGCTCAGCGGCTACTACGTCTCGCCCTCCACCGCCGGTCCCGCCGAGGTCCACGTCGAGCAGATCCGCAGCGGACGCACGCTCTCCACCGGCGCCGCGACGCTGTGGCAGACAGCGGACGACGGCAGCAGCGTCGAACGCCTGCGCGTGCTGGCGAGCTACGGCGACCCCTCCCGCGCCGACGAGTCCGTGCGCACCAGCGCGAAGCCGCCGCAGCTGCCTCCAGTCGAGCAGTGCATCGGCACCGACGCCGCCCCGCCGCAGTTCCTCGCCTCCGCGGAGTTGCTGCACCGCCTGGACCTGCGCCTCGATCCGGCCTACGTCGGCTGGGCGCTCGGCAAGCCGTCCGGCGAGGGGAAGATCCAGGGCTGGCTGCGCATGGCCGACGGCCACGAGCCCGACCCGCTGCTGTTGCTCTTCGCCGTCGACGCCCTCCCGCCGACCACCTTCGACCTCGGCCTCTACGGCTGGACCCCGACGGTCGAGCTCACCGTCCACGTCCGCGCCGTCCCGGCCTCCGGCTGGCTCCGGATCGTCCACTCCACCCGCAACCTCGCCGGGGGCTTCCTGGAGGAGGACTGCGAGATCTGGGACTCCAACGACCGCATGGTCGCCCAGTCCCGCCAGCTCGCGGTCGTGCCCCGCTAGCCGCCCGGTAGCTCCCGGCGGCGGACCAACGCGGCGGTCTCGGCGGCGTTGCCCGCCAGATCGATCGCCCGGTCGTAGGCCGCCCGCGACTGCGCGGCCCGGCCGAGCCGCCGCAACAGCTCGGCGCGGGCAGCGTGGAAGGCGTGGTAGCCGTCGAGCGGCTGCGCGAGCCGGTCGACGCACGCCAACGCCACCGCCGGGCCGTCGAGCTCGCCCAGCGCGATGGCCCGGTTGAGGGCGACCACCGGTGAGCGGTCCAGCCGCACCAGCTGGTCGTAGAGGGCCACGACCTGCGACCAGTCGGTGTCCAGGAAGTCGCGGGCGGAGGTGTGCACGGCGTTGATCGCCGCGAGGAGCTGGTAGCGGCCGGGTGCGGCGCCGGTGGCCAGGCGCTCGCGGACGAGCTGGTGCCCCTCCGCGATCAGATCCGCGTCCCAGGCTGCGCGGTCCTGCTCGTCCAGGGCGACCAGCTCGCCGCTCGGCGCGACTCTTGCCGTGCGGCGGGCCTCCGTGAGCAGCATCAGCGCGAGCAGGCCCGCCACCTCGCCGTCCTTTGGGAGCAGCGCGCGGAGCAGGCGGGTGAGCCGGATCGCCTCCGCGGTCAGGTCCTGGCGGACCGGGTCGGTGTCGGGGCCCGTGGCGAGGTAGCCCTCGTTGAAGACCAGGAACAGCACGGTGAGGACTCCGGCGACACGCGCCGGGAGATCCTCCGCGGCCGGCACCCGGTAGGGGATCCGCGCCGCCTTGATCTTCGCCTTCGCGCGAGTGATCCGCCGCGCCATCGCGCTCTCCTGCACCAGGAACGCCCGCGCGATCTCGGCCACCGTCAGCCCGCCGAGCATGCGCAGCGTCAGCGCGACGCGGGCGTCCGGCGCGAGCGCGGGATGGCAGCAGGTGAAGACCAGCCGCAGCCGTTCGTCCTCGACGGCGCCGACCGGCTCGGGCGGTGCGTCCTGCCACATCCCGGCCATCCCGGCCTCCTGCTGCTTGGCCTCGCGCCTGCTCTCGCGCCGGATCCGGTCGATGGCCTTGCGCTGCGCGGTGGTGGTCAGCCAGGCCCCCGGGTTCGGCGGCACGCCGTCCTCCGCCCACCGCTCCACCGCCGTCGCGAACGCCTCGGCGGCGGCCTCCTCGGCCACGTCGAGGTCCCCGAAGCGCCGCGTCAGCGCGGCGACGATCCGGGCCCACTCCTCCCGGTGGGCCCGCGCGACAGCCTCCTGGACCGTCACAGGAACGGCCGGACCTCGACCTTGCGGTGGCACGCCTTCGACCCCTCGGTGGCCAGCCGGAGCGCGACGTCGAGGTCGGGCGCCTCGATGATCCAGAACCCCACCACGTACTCCTTGGACTCCACGAACGGCCCGTCGGTGACCAGCGGCTCCTCGCCGCGGTTGTCGACCACCGTCGCGTTGTCGGTCACCCCGAGGCCCCCGGCGAAGACCCAGTAGCCCTCGGCCTTCATCCGCTGGTTGAACACCACGATCGCGGCCTGCTCGGCCTCGGTGGCGTTCTCGGCGCTGTCGTGGATCACGTTCAGGAGGTACTGCATCTCGGATCGTCTCCCGCTGTGTGCGGACGCCCCTCGCGGGCGACCTCTCACCCTTACTACGAACGCCCACGCTCCGATCGGACACCACACCCGGGATTCTGTAGTTTTGGGGCATGACCGATGACCGCCCCCAGTTTGCCCCGGAGGAGATCTCCCGGTTGCGTGCCGTCGCGGACGAGCTGACCGAGGTCGCCGCGCGACAGCGGGAGCACTGGAAGGTCGAGATCACCGACGGCCAGGTCACCGTCATGATGATGAGCCCCAGCGGGCAGCACGGGGTTAACGTCTTGCGTCTTCGCCGCCAGATCGAGCAGCAGGACCCGGGCGTGGCGGCCTTCTCCGACACGGACACCGAGGACCCGGTGACCGGCCTGCGCAAGGTGCCGGACCTGATGGTGGTTCCCGAGTCCGAGGTCGACGCGGTCGGCACGCGGGTCAGCAGCCGCGTCGTCCTGCTCGCCGTCGAGGTCGTCTCGCCGGGCAACCCGCGCAACGACCTCGAGGTCAAGGCGCGGGACTACCCGGCGATGGGCGTGCCCCTCTACCTCGTCGTCGACCCCCGCAAGGGTGCCGGAACCGTCTACTCCGACCCGTCGCAGGGACCCGACGGCATCCGCTACCGCAAGGCCGTGCCCTTCGCCTTCGGCGACCGCATCGCCGTCGGCCCGTGGAGCGTCGACACCTCCGGGCTGCGGACGTACGAGTAGTGCTCCGGTGACCATGCGGGGAGCGCGTTCCGTGCGCCCCCGCGCAACAGCGTCTGCTCGGCGAGGGTCAGTGAATCCCAGTCCCGCACGTTCGTTTGTTCCCTACAGTTTGACGTACATGATGTGCAGCCCGACGTAGCCCAACGTCGGGTGGTGGAAGCCCTCGGGGATCGTCGTCATGATCTCGAAGCCGAGGGACTCGTAGAGGTGCACCGCGTGGGTGTTGCTCGCCGCCACCGCGTTGAACTGAACGCCGCGGAAGCCCTGCTCGCGCGACCACCCCAGCAGGTACCGGCACAGGGCGCCGCCGACGCCGCGGCCCTGGTGCTCCGGGTCGACCATGAAGCTGCCGCTGGCGATGTGCGCGCCCGGCCCCATCTTGTTGGCGTACATGTTCGCGGTGCCCAGCACCACGCCGGAGCGGTTGACCGCCACCACGACACGGCCCGGCGGGCGGACCATCCACATCGCGCGGCCGGTCGGCTCGTCGACATCCGTCGGGTAGGTGAAGGTCTCTCCGGCGGCCGTGATCTTGTGGAAGAACGGCCAGATCGACGCCCAGTCGGCGTCCGTCGCTTCGCGGATCTCCATGGCGCGATCCTGTCACCGCGACCCGCCCGACCGCGCGGTGGTTTTCCTCCCCGCTCCCGCCGGGACAGAATGGCGCCGCACGTATCCAGCGAGAGAGCGGTAACCAAGAGTGACTCTGTCCATTGAGCAGACCATCGCCGAGGAGCTCGGCGTCCGTCCCGCACAGGTGCAGTCCGCCGTGGAACTGCTCGACGGAGGGGCGACCGTCCCCTTCATCGCCCGGTACCGCAAGGAGGTCACCGGCTCGCTCGACGACGCCCAGCTGCGCACCCTGGAGGAGCGCCTGCGCTACCTGCGGGAGATGGAGGAGCGCCGGGCCGCGATCCTGGAGTCGATCCGCAGCCAGGGCAAGCTGGACGAGGCCCTGGAGGCGCAGATCCGTGCTGCCGACTCCAAGGCGCGCCTGGAGGACATCTACCTCCCCTACAAGCCCAAGCGCCGTACCAAGGCGCAGATCGCCCGCGAGAACGGACTGGAGCCGCTCGCCGAGGCGCTGCTCGCCGACCCGACCCGCGACCCGCAGGCGGAGGCCGCGGCCTACCTCGGCGAGAACGTCGCCGACGCCGCCGCCGCGCTCGACGGTGCCCGCTCGATCCTGGTCGAGCGCTTCGCCGAGGACGCCGACCTGATCGGCGACCTGCGTGAGCGCATGTGGGGCCGCGGCCGCCTGGTGGCCAAGGTGCGTGACGGCAAGGAGCAGGACGGCGCCAAGTTCGCCGACTACTTCGACTTCGCCGAGCCCTACGTCAAGCTCCCCTCCCACCGCGTCCTCGCGATGCTGCGCGGCGAGAAGGAGGACGTGCTCGAGCTGACCATGGAGCCCTACGCCGACGAGGCCGACGCAGAGGCGCCGGGCGGCTACGAGGCCCGGATCGCCAACCGCTTCGAGGTGGCCGACCGCGGTCGTCCGGCCGACAAGTGGCTCCAGGACACCGTGCGCTGGGCCTGGCGGACCCGCGTCCTGGTCCACCTCGGCATCGACCTGCGGCTGCGGCTGCGCACCGAGGCCGAGGAGGAGGCGGTCCGCGTCTTCGCCGCGAACCTGCGCGACCTGCTGCTCGCCGCGCCGGCCGGCGCCCGCGCCACGCTGGGCCTGGACCCGGGCTACCGCACCGGCGTCAAGGTGGCCGTCGTCGACGCGACCGGCAAGGTCGTCGCCCACGACACGATCCACCCGCACGTCCCGGCCAACAAGTGGGACGAGGCCATCGCGACGCTGGCCAAGCTCTGCGCGAAGCACAGCGTGGATCTGATCGCGATCGGCAACGGCACCGCCTCCCGCGAGACGGACAAGCTGGCGCTGGACCTGATCAAGCGTCACCCGGAGCTGAAGCTGACCAAGGCCGTGGTCTCCGAGGCCGGCGCCTCCGTCTACTCGGCCTCCGCGTTCGCCTCGCAGGAGCTGCCCGAGCTCAACGTCGTGATCCGCGGCGCAGTCTCCATCGCCCGCCGGCTCCAGGACCCGCTGGCCGAGCTCGTCAAGATCGACCCGAAGTCGATCGGTGTCGGCCAGTACCAGCACGACGTCTCCGAGACCAAGCTGTCGCGGTCGCTGGACGCCGTGGTGGAGGATTGCGTCAACGGCGTCGGGGTGGACGTGAACACCGCCTCGGCCCCGCTGCTGACCCGCGTCTCCGGTATCGGCGCCGGGCTGGCCGACAACATCGTCGCCCACCGCGACGCCAACGGTCCGTTCCGCAGCCGCAAGGAGCTGAAGAAGGTCGCACGCCTGGGCCCGAAGGCCTTCGAGCAGTGCGCGGGCTTCCTCCGGATCCCCGGCGGGGACGACCCGCTGGACGTCTCCAGCGTCCACCCCGAGGCCTATCCGGTCGTCCGCCGGATCCTGGCGTCCACCGGCGGCGAGCTGAAGACGCTGATCGGCGACAGCGCGAAGCTGCGCACCCTCAAGCCGGGCGACTTCGCCGACGACACCTTCGGTGTGCCGACGGTCAAGGACATCCTGGCCGAGCTGGAGAAGCCGGGCCGAGACCCGCGTCCGGCCTTCCGCACGGCGGAGTTCAAGGAGGGTGTCGAGAAGCTCGGCGACCTGGAGCCCGGCATGGTGCTGGAGGGCACGGTCACCAACGTGGCCGCGTTCGGCGCGTTCGTCGACATCGGCGTGCACCAGGACGGCCTGGTCCACGTCTCGGCCCTGTCCAAGACCTTCGTCAAGGACCCGCGCGAGGTCGTGAAGTCCGGCGACATCGTGCGCGTGAAGGTGCTGGACGTGGACATCCCGCGCAAGCGCATCTCGCTGACGCTGCGTCTGGACGACGAGGCGCAGGCGGGTTCCGGCGCCGGGTCCGGCGGCGGTGAGCGGGGGCCGCGTCGCGAGCGTGGCGAGCGTGGTGGCCAGCAGCGCGGCCAGGCGGGCCAGGGCGGGGTCCAGCAGCAGAGCGGTCAGGGCGGTCAGGGCGGCGGTCAGCAGCAGCGCGGCCAAGCGGGTCAGGGCGGCGGTCAGCAGCAGCGCGGCCAGCGCGGTCAGGGGGGCCAAGGCGGTCAGCGCGGCGGCCAGGGCGGTCAGCGCGGTGGCGACCGGCGTCCCCCGGCGCCGCGCGACGGCGGCGGTGGCGCGATCAACAGCGAGATGGCCGAGGCGCTCCGGCGCGCCGGGCTCGCGAAGTAGCGGAGGTTGGATGGGACCGTCAACCTTGCCAGCGATCGATGGCTCATTGATCCCTGGTGCTCATTCGGCGGATTGACGGTCCTCCAGCTCGTAGGATGAGACGCGAGGCCCCTCCCGTCCCCCCGTGCGGCAGGGGCCTCCTTGTCTGAGCGGGTCTCAGGCCTCGCGCAGCCAGGCGGCGGTGTCCGGCGGCAGCGCACCGTCCGCGAGCGGTCCGCTCGCCAGCAGCAGCTCACCGGTGGGGAGCCGGACCGGCTCCGTGCCGAGGTTGAGCACGCAGCGGAAGCCGACGGGGCGGGAGAAGTCCAGCACGCCCGGCGCGGCCTCGTGCCACTCCAGCGGACCGTCGCCCAGCGCGGCCAGTGTGCGTCGGAGCCCGAGCGCCTCGCGGTAGAGCTCCAGGTGCGAGGCCGGATCGCCGCTCTGCGCGGCGACGGTCAACTCCCGCCAGGCGTCCGGCTGGACGTCCAGCCAGGGCGCGGCCGAGGCCTGTTCGGGGCTGAAGCCGAACGGCTGCTCCTCGCCCTCCCAGGGCAACGGCACGCGGCAGCCGTCCCGGCCCCGGTCGACGCCGCCGCTGCGCACCCAGGTCGGGTCCTGCCGCAGCTCGTCCGGGATGTCCTCGATCTCCCACAGGCCGAGTTCGTCGCCCTGGTAGACGTAGGCGCTGCCCGGCAGGGCCAGCATCAGCAGCGCGGCGGCGCGGGCCCGGTGGGTGCCGAGCGCCAGGTCCACCGGCAGGCCGTGGCGGGCGGCCCGGTCGAAGTCGTAGGAGCTGTCGGCGCGGCCGTAGCGGGTCACCTGCCGGGTGGTGTCGTGGTTGGACAGCACCCAGGTCGCGGGCGCCCCGACCAGCGCGTGCGCGTGCAGCGTCGCGTCGATCACCTCGCGGAACGCGTCCGCGTTCCAGGGGGAGCGCAGGAAGGGGAAGTTGAAGGCGGTGTGCAGCTCGTCGGGCCGCAGGTAGCGGGCGAACCGCTCCGGGTCGGTCTCCCACAGCTCGGCGACGAAGGCGCGCTCGCCCGGATAGGAGTCCAGCAGCTTGCGCCAGGAGCGGTAGACCTCGTGCACGCCCTCCTGGTCCCGCCACGGGTGGGGCCGGTGGTGGTGACCGGCGGCGTCCGGCAGGCCGTCCTCCTTGACCAGGTGGTCGGTGACGTCGATCCGGAACCCGTCCACGCCCAGGTCCAGCCAGAAGCGCAGGACGGAGAGGAACTCGGCGCGGACCTCGGGGTGGTCCCAGTTCCAGTCCGGCTGCTCGGGGGCGAACATGTGCAGGTACCAGGCCCCGTCGGCGGTCCGGCTCCAGGCCGGACCGCCGAAGTGCGAGGGCCAGTCGTTGGGCGGCAGTTCGCCGTCCTCGCCGCGTCCGCTGCGGAAGTGGAACAGCTCCCGCTCGGGCGCGCCCGGCCCGGCCGTGAGCGCCGCCTGGAACCACGGATGCTGCTCGGAGCAGTGGTTCGGGACGAGGTCGACGATGATCCGCAGGCCGAGCGTGTGGGCCTCGCGGATCAGTGCCTCGGCCTCGTCCAGGGTGCCGAAGGCGGGGTCGATGTCGCGGTAGTCGGCCACGTCGTAGCCGCCGTCGGCCAGCGGCGAGACGTACCACGGCGACAGCCACAGCGCGTCCACGCCGAGCCCGGCGAGGTGTCCGAGACGGGCCCGCAGGCCGGCGACGTCACCCGTCCCGTCTCCGTTCCCGTCGGCGAAACTGCGTGGATAGACCTGGTAGATGACGGCACTTCGCCACCAGTCGGTGGTGGCCCGGTCCTGGGAACCCTCGGAAGTCGGCACGTCCACCACCATGCCCCACGGCCCGCGACCGGACCACCCCCCGTCGGGCGGCCTCCGGTCAGGCCCCGGCGGTGATCGTCTCGATGAGCTGCTCGCCGGTCAGCGGTCGCCCGCCGATGCCCCAGGCGCCGTCCGGGGCGTTGAGGATGTTGACCCAGGTGTTCTCGCGCTCGTGGCCCGGACCGGTCAGCTGCTCCACGACGGCGGTGGCCGCCTGGATGAAGGCCGCGCGCGCCTCGGGGGTGGGCAGGCCGATGTTCGGCAGCTTCAGCTCGACCATGACGACGGGGCGGTTCACGCCCCCGGCGTAGACGTCCTCGGGCGGCAGCACGTGGACGGTGCCGCCGACGAAGGACAGGAAGGTCTTGTTGCCGGTCAGCCCGGAGGCCTCGACCAGGGCGTCGGTCAGGCGGGGCAGGATCTCGCGCTCGCCGGCGGGCGTGAGCACGCCGCGCGGGGCGGTGACGGTGATGGGCATGACGGTCCCCTTGGTTGGAGGTAGCTAGTACGTACGTCCTAGCGCCGTTCCAGCGTGGGCTAGGATGGGCGTACTAGTCAAGCTCGACGGAGCGGACCGCAGAGGAGATCCGATGGCGGGGGACACCCGGGACCGCATGATCGAGGCCACCGTCGAGGCGCTGCGGCGGCGCGGCGTGGCCGGCATGTCCTTCACCGAGGTGCTGCGCGAGAGCGGCGCGGCGCGCGGCGCGATCTACCACCACTTTCCCGGCGGCAAGGGGCAGCTGGTCGCCGAGGCGGCGGCCAGGAACGGCCGGGACGTGCGCGAGAACCTCGCCGCGCTCCCGGCGGACGACCCCGTGGCGGTCGTCGAGTCCTTTCTCGCCCTGATCCGCCCGGTCGTCGAGTGCGCCGCGACCGGCTCGGGCTGCGCGGTCGCGGCGGTGACCGTCGCCTCCGGCGAACCCGCGGAGACCACCTCCCTGCGCGAGGTCGCGGCCACGGCCTTCGCCTCCTGGAGCGACATCCTGACCGCTCGCCTCGCCGCCTCCGGCCTCTCCGGTGAGGACGCCTCGGGCCTGGCGACCACGCTCCTGGCCCTGCTCGAGGGCGCCCAGGTGCTCTGCCGCGCGGCGGGCACCGCCGACCCCTTCGACACGATGACCCGCACCGCCCTCGACCTGGCCCGCAGCCGCTACGCGGGCGGCGGCTCCGGCGGAGGGCGGGCGTCCGAGGTCAGCCGACCTCAGGCATGGTCCTGACGCAGCGTCGAGCCGGAACGGGCCTTGCGGACCGACAGTTGCTGCGGCACCCGGTCCCGCAGCTCCGCGACGTGGCTGACGATGCCCACCGCGCGGTCCCGCTCGCGCAGCGAGTCCAGCACCGACATGACCTCCTCCAGGGTGTCCGGGTCGAGCGAGCCGAAGCCCTCGTCGACGAAGAGGGTGTCCAGCGGCATGCCGCCCGCCTCGTCCGTCACCACGTCCGCGAGGCCGAGGGCCAGGGCCAGCGAGGCGAAGAAGCTCTCCCCGCCCGAGAGCGTCGAGGTGTCGCGGTACTGGCCCGTCCAGGCGTCCAGGACCTGCAGGCCCAGCCCCGAGCGGGCGTTGCCGCGGACGCGCGCGTCGGTGTGTTCGAGGGTGTAGCGGCCGCCTGACATGACCTCCAGGCGCGCGCCCGCCGCCGCCGCGACCTGTTCCAGGCGGGCCGCGAGCACGTAGTTCTCCAGGGACATGCGCAGCTCGTTGCTCCGGCTGGTGCCGGCCACCAGCGCGGACAGTTCCGTCGCCGTGGTGAGCGCGGCCGCGTACGGGCGCAGCCGGTCCACGTCGTCCACCAGACGGGCTGTCAGGCGGATCAGGTCGGCGACCCGCGCGGCGGCGCTCCGCTCGGCCGCGTGCGCCTCCAGCAGCGCCTGTTCCACGACCTCGTCGGCCGCGCGGGCACCCGGCACGTCGGCGGTCGGCAGCGCGGCGGAGGCGGTGAGCTCGGGATCGGTCACCAGGGCCCGGGCCCGGGCCAGCCGCTCCGCGTGGCCCGACACGGCCTCGCGCAGCTGCTCCACGCGGGCGGGCGAGAGGGCCGCCGCCCAGGCGGCGGCCACGTCCGCGAAGCCCGCCGCCGCGCACTCCCGTTCGGCGACGGCCCGAGCCGCCTCGGCCGCCTCGGCCGCCGCGTCGGCGCCGCGGACCGCGTCGGCCGCGCGGCCGAGCACCGCGGCCTCGCGCGACAGCTGCTCGATCCTGGACGCGACCGAGGGCGCGCCCGCGCGGGCCTCGGCCAGCCGGGCGTCGAGCTCGACGCGCTCGGCCGCCAGCCGGACCAGGGCGGCCTCGGCGGTCGCGGCGGCGGTCTGTGCCGAGGCCAGCCGCTCGCCGCGCCGCTCGTGCTCCTGCTCCAGCCGGTCCAGCCGCTGCGCGGCGGCGACGGCCGCCGCCTCGGCGCGCTCGGCCGCGTCCCGGTCGGCGCGCAGGGCGGAGACCTCCGTCAGCAGCTCGGCCCGCGAGGCGTCCCCGGCTCGGGCCCGCGCCGCGGAGGACGCCTCGGCGAGCCGGGAGACCTCCGTGCCCGCGTCGGTGGCACGCTGCTCCAGCGTGCGGAAGGCGGCCTCCGCCGCCCGCTCCTGATCCGGCGTCACCTGGTCCGGTGCGGCGACGGCCGGAGCTGGGTGCTCCGTCGCGCCGCAGACGGCGCACGCGGCGCCCGGCGTCAGGCGAGCCGCGAGTTCGGCGGCCATGCCGTCGATCCGGCGCTGCTGGAGGTCGAGCCAGGACCGTTGGGCGTCGAGGGCGTCCTCCCGCAGGCCGTGGTGCCGCTCGCGGGCCGCGTCGTGCTCGGCGCCCAGCGCGTCGCGCCGCGCGGCGGCCTCGGCCCGCTGCTCGGCCGCGCCCAGCCGCTCCTGAAGGCCCTGCCGCCGCGAGGCGCCCTCGCGGGCGGCGTCGACCTCCCGCTGCGCCTCGGCCTTGCGGCCGGGCCAGTGGGCCAGCCAGGACGCGGCGTCATCCCGCGCCTCCTCCGCCGCCTCGAACTGCCGCTGCGCCCGCGTCGCCTCGTGCCCGACGGCCTCGAACCTCCGCTCCGCCGCCACCAGCGCCCGCAACCCACCCACGGCCGCATGCGCCGCCTGCTCGGCCGCCCGCAACCGGGCAACGGTGGCCTGCCCGCCACCTGCCCCGGCCACCGCCCGCCCCGGCGCCGTCGCGCTCGGCGCGCTCGGGGCGCCTTCGCGCGGGTCGGCGCCGGCTGCGGACGCGGTGCTGCTGTGCGCGGTGCTTTCGGCCGCCGCCGTCTGTCCCGATACGGT
>NZ_JBGCCA010000036.1:0-112556 GCF_041261265.1 Streptacidiphilus sp. MAP12-33 | reverse complement strand
CGGCAGCGCGGCCTGGAGATCGTCTCGTGCCCGTCGTGCGGGCGTGCGCAGGTGGACGTGTACAAGCTCGCGGAGGAGGTCACCGCCGGCCTGGAGGGTATGGAGGTGCCGCTGCGCGTCGCCGTGATGGGCTGTGTGGTGAACGGCCCGGGTGAGGCCCGTGAGGCGGACCTGGGTGTGGCGTCGGGCAACGGCAAGGGCCAGATCTTCGTCAAGGGCGAGGTCATCAAGACCGTGCCGGAGTCGAAGATCGTGGAGACCCTGATCGAGGAGGCCCTCAAGCTCGCCGAGCAGATGACGGACAGCGGCGCGGAGTCCGGTGCGCCCACCGTTATCGCGGCGCCGTAGGGAAGGTGGACACATGGCCCTCTTGGAATCCATCCGCAGCCCCCGCGACCTGCGCCTGCTGCCGCCCTCCGAGCTGCCGAAGCTCGCGGAGGAGATCAGGGAGTTCCTGATCGACGCGATCACCCGTTCCGGTGGCCACCTCGGGCCGAACCTGGGCGTCGTCGAGCTGACCATCGCGCTGCACCGGGTCTTCGAATCGCCCGACGACCGGATCCTGTTCGACACCGGCCACCAGTCCTACGTGCACAAGCTGCTGACCGGGCGGCAGGACTTCGACCGGTTCAAGAACCGGGGCGGCTTGTCCGGCTACCCCTCGCGCGCCGAGTCCGAGCACGACGTGATCGAGAACTCGCACGCCTCCACCGTGCTGGGTTACGCCGACGGCCTGGCCAAGGCCAACGAGCACCTCGGCCACACCGACCGCACCGTCGTCGCGGTCACCGGTGACGGCGCGCTGACCGGCGGAATGGCCTGGGAGGCGCTCAACAACATCGCCGAGAGCGACCGCCCGGTGATCATCGTCGTCAACGACAACGAGCGCTCCTACTCGCCGACCATCGGCGGCCTGGCCAACCACCTCGCCACCCTGCGCACCACCCGGGGCTACGAGCGCTTCCTGTCCTGGGGCAAGGAGGCTCTCCAGCGCACGCCGGTCGTCGGCGGCCCGATCTACGACGCGCTGCACGGAGCCAAGAAGGGCTACAAGGACGCGAGCGCGCCGCAGGGCATGTTCGAGGACCTGGGCCTGAAGTACATCGGCCCGATCGACGGCCACGACATCGCCGCCGTCGAGTCCGCGCTCAAGCGTGCCAAGGGCTTCGGCGGGCCGATCATCGTGCACTGCCTGACCGAGAAGGGCCGCGGCTACCGTCCCGCCGAGTTGGACGAGGCGGACCACTTCCACCAGGTCGGCGCGATCGACCCGATCACCTGCGAGCCGCTGCGGCCGTCCACGGGCGTCTCCTGGACCTCCGTCTTCGGCAAGGAGATGGTCGCGATCGGCAAGGAGCGCGAGGACGTGGTCGCCATCACCGCGGCCATGCTCGCGCCCGTCGGCCTCCAGGCCTTCGCCCGTGAGTTCCCGAGCAGGGTCTACGACGTCGGCATCGCCGAGCAGCACGCCGCGGTCTCCGCTGCCGGGCTCGCCACCGGCGGGCTGCACCCCGTGGTCGCCGTCTACGCGACCTTCCTGAACCGGGCCTTCGACCAGGTGCTGATGGACTGCGCGCTGCACCGCAGCGGCGTCACCTTCGTGCTCGACCGCGCGGGCGTCACCGGCACCGACGGGGCCTCCCACAACGGCATGTGGGACCTGTCGATCCTCCAGGTCGTCCCCGGCCTGCGGATCGCCGCCCCGCGCGACGCCGACCAGCTGCGCGCCGAGCTGCGCGAGGCGCTGGAGGTGACGGACGCGCCGACCGTCGTCCGGTACCCGAAGGCCGAGGTCGGGCCGCCCATCGTGGCCGAGGAGCGGATCGGCGGCGTGGACGTGCTGCTGCGCACCGGACCGGCCGGCCGGATGCCCGAGGTGCTGCTCGTCGCCGTCGGCACCATGGCCTCCGCCTGCCTGGACGCGGCCGCGCTGCTGACCGCCGAGGGCCTCGGCACCACCGTCGTCGACCCGCGCTGGGTCAAGCCCGTCGACCCGGCACTGGTGGAGCTCGCGGCCCGGCACCGGCTCGTCGTCACCGTCGAGGACAACGGGCGCGTCGGCGGTGTGGGCGCGGCCGTCGCCCAGGCGCTGCGCGACGCCGACCTGGACCTGCCGACGCGCGAACTCGGCATTCCGCAGCGGTTCCTGGATCATGCCGCGCGCGGTGAGATCCTGGACGAGATCGGCCTCACGGGTCCGGGCATCGCGGCCCAGACCGCCACCTTCGCCAAGGCGATCGGCCTGGTGGAGGGCACTGACTTCTTGTCACCCGACAGTGTGGGAGGGGACCAGCACCATGGCAGCTGAGCCAACCGAGAGCGCCACGAAGTTCGACGTGGAGGCGCTGCTCAAGGAGCGCGGGGCCGAGCGCTACCGGCTTCACGCCGAGCACCTGAACCACCAGCTGCCGCGGATGCTGCACACCATCGGCTTCGACAAGGTCTACGACCACGCCAAGGGCGCCTACTTCTACGACGCCGAGGGCAACGACTACCTCGACATGCTGGCCGGCTTCGGCATCTTCGCGCTCGGCCGGCACCACCCCGTGGTCCGCGACGCGCTGCACCAGGTGATGGACCTGGAGCTGGCCGACCTGACCCGCTTCGACTGCCAGCCGCTGCCCGGCCTGCTCGCGGAGAAGCTGCTCTCCTACACCCCGCACCTGGATCGGGTCTTCTTCGGCAACAGCGGCACCGAGGCCGTCGAGACCGCCCTGAAGTTCGCCCGCTACGCCACCGGCAAGCCGCGCGTGCTCTTCTGCGACCACGCGTTCCACGGTCTGACCACCGGCTCGCTCTCGGTCAACGGCGAGGACGGCTTCCGCAAGGGCTTCGCCCCGCTGCTCCCGGACACCGCGATCCCGCTGGGCGACCTGGAGCGCCTGGAGCGCGAGCTGCGGAAGGGCGACGTGGCCGCCCTCATCGTCGAGCCGATCCAGGGCAAGGGCGTCCACACCGCCCCCGACGGCTACCTGCGCGCCGCCCAGGAACTGCTCCACCGTCACAAGGCGCTGCTCATCGCGGACGAGGTGCAGACCGGTATGGGCCGCACCGGCGACTTCTTCGCGTACCAGCACGAGGCCGGCGTCGAGCCGGACCTGGTCTGTGTGGCCAAGGCGCTCTCGGGCGGGTACGTGCCGGTGGGTGCGACGCTGGGCAAGGAGTGGATCTTCGAGAAGGTCTACTCGTCGATGGACCGGGTCCTGGTCCACTCGGCGAGCTTCGGCTCCAACGCCCAGGCCATGGCGGCGGGCCTCGCCACGCTGCACGTCTTCGAGGACGAGCAGGTGGTCGCGAACGCCCGGCACGTCGGGGACCTGTTCCGGGAGCGGCTGGCCGCGCTGAAGCCGAAGTACGAGATGCTCGCGGACGTGCGCGGCCGCGGACTGATGATCGGCATCGAGTTCGGCAAGCCGCAGTCACTCAAGCTGAAGACCGGCTGGGCGGCCTTGCAGGCCGCGCGGAAGGGGCTGTTCGCGCAGATGGTGGTGGTCCCGCTGATGCAGCGGCACCGCATCCTCACCCAGGTCTCCGGTGACCACCTGGAGGTCATCAAGCTGATCCCGCCGCTGACCATCGGCGAGGCCGAGGTGGACCGCTTCGTCTCCGCCTTCGAGGAGATCATGGACGAGGCCCACAGCGGTACCGGCCTGATGCGGGACTTCGGCAAGACGCTGATCAAGCAGGCGGTCGCCGCCCGCTGACGGGTGCGGGGCGCGGGCTCGCCCGCGCCCCGGAGCGGTCACACCTCGAGGTTCTCCTCGATCCTGCGGACGACGTGCCGGGCCATGGCCAGGTTGGCGCGCTTCCGGTCGAGCGCGAGGTAGAGGAAGATTCCCTGGCTGCCCTTGTGCGTGAGGGGGCGGATCAGGTGGTACTGGGCGGTCAGCGTGATCAGGATGTCCTCGATGGACTCGCCGTGGAGATTGAGCATCTCCATCGTCCGCATCTTGGCCCTGACGACGTCCGTGTTGCCCGCCGCCGCGACGTTGAGGTCGAGCTCGGTGCCGGTGCCCAGCGTCCCGAGGGCCAGGCCGCTGTTGTAGTCGACGAGCGCGACGCCGATGGCGCCCTCGATGCCCATCGCGTCCTTGAGTGCCGTTTCCATGTTCGCCATGGCGGAGACTTTAGAAGCGGCATTCGAAGGGACGGGCGGAATGTCAATATACGATCGGAAATGACCGGCTGAGGGGCGCCGGGAGGTCACGGCGGTCGCGCGCCACCGGCACCGGTGCCCGGTTGTGGTCGCTCTGAGTCGGTACCTCGATCACCGTGCCGTCGGAGGATCCGCGTCGGCTGAAGCTCTCCCAGCGTTCCCGCAGCCAGGGGGCGATCCGCTCGGTCCACGTGCGGCGCATGCGCTCGTCGGCGCTGGTCACGATGGGCTCGAACAGCGGCAGGATCAGCAGCACCAGCGCGCCCGCGCACCAGCCGGCCAGGACGTCCGTCACCCAGTGGGTGCCGAGGTAGACCGTGGTCGCGCCGACCGTGATCGCCGTCCAGCCGGCCAGGAAGGCACCGGTGCGGCGCCAGCGGGTGGCCAGATAGGCGAGAACCCCCCAGGTCACCACCGCGTTCGCGGTGTGTCCGGACGGGAATATGTCACCGCCGAGGAAGATCTCGTTGGAGCCGTAGACATGCGCGTAGTGCGGTCCCAGCCGGCCCGTGCCGATCTTGACCGCCCCCACGGACATGTTCAGCAGGACCAGCGCCACGCCCAGCACCAGCAGGGGGCGCCAGGACTTCGTCCGCCAGCAGCGCCAGATCAGCCAGCCGGACACCACGATCGCCACGGGGCCGCGCTGCCCGGCTATGACGTAGTAGTTCAGGAAGTTCCACAGCTCGGGCCAGTGCTCGTACGGCCTCCACTTGAAGACCTCCCAGTCGAGCGCGACCAGGCGGGAGGTGGAGAAGACGGCGACGATGATCGTGGCGTAGGCCACCAGGTTGACCGCGAAGAGGATCTTGTGGGTACGGCTCAGCGGCCGCCAGCGCTCCCTGATGGGTGGCTGCGGCTGTTGCTCCTTGGACTGGTCGAGCTCCCGCTCGAGCAGTGTCCCCTCGGTCCTCTGGCTATGCACCCCTTCGACGTTACAGTGTTGCGCCTTCAACTCCGTCGGAGAGGTCATCTTCGTGACAACCATGTGACCTGGTGGATTGTCGGATCTGAATAAGTGTCGTCTCCTTTTCGATGATGACCGACAGGGGATGTGATCTGCGCCATCCTTGATCACCCGGCGGTTTGGGGCCGAGTTTCGCTGGGAATGCGCGGCACTTCGATTTCCTTCCGGCGCGGCAGGTGTGAATTTCCTGAGATGCCGGAAGGCATTCCGTCGGATTCTGGTCAGCGTGCCTTTCAGGCCAGGCCGGCGTTGAGCATCAGGCCACCGTCGAGCACGATCGTCTGCCCCGTGATCCACGCCGCCTGCCCGGACAGCAGGAAAGCGATCACACCGCCGATGTCCTGCGGCTCCCCGAGTCGCCCCAGCGGGTAGCTCTTCACCACCTGCTCCTCGTGCCCCGCGAAGAGTGCCTCCGCGAACTTCGTCTTCACGACCGCCGGCGCGACCGCGTTCACGCGCACCTTCGGCGCGAGTTCGTGCGCGAGCTGCTGCGTCAACTGGACCAGGGCGGCCTTGCTCGCCCCGTACATCCCGATGCCGGGCGCCGGCCCGAGCGCGGACACGGAGGAGACGTTGACGATCGCCCCGCCGTGCTCACCCTGCCAGGCCTTGTGCACGAGCTGGACCCAGCCGAGGGTGGCGACGACGTTGATGTCGAGGATCTTGCGGGCGGCGTCGAGGTCGAGGTCGACCATGGAGCTGTAGACCGGATTGGTCCCGACATTGTTGACCAGGAAGTCGATTCGCCCGAACGCCTCCAGCGTCCGTTCGACGGTCTCCGCGCGGTGCGGGGCGTCGTGCGACTTCCCGGCGACGGCGAGGGCGTGGTCGGGACCACCCAGCGCGGTGACGGCGGCATCGAGGGAGGCGGCGTCGCGCCCGGTGATCACGACGCGGTCCCCGCGCTCGACGAGGGCCTGGGCTGCCGCGAACCCGATCCCCCGGCTGGCGCCGGTGACGATGGCGACGTTGGACATGAAGACTCCTTGATTCGGGAGGTGCACCTCCTTCAGGGGCGCCCCGCGCCCCTGAAGGGACCGTGCGACTAGAGGTTGACCAGTTCGGCGATCCGGGCGCGGTGGCGGTCCGGGGTGCCGAGGGCGAGTGAGTCGCTCTTCGCGCGCTTGAGGTAGAGGTGGGCCGGGTGCTCCCAGGTGAAGCCGATGCCGCCGTGGAGTTGCACCGCCTCCTCCGTCGCGGTGACCGCGGTACCCGAGGCGAAGGCCTGGGCCAGGGCCGCGGTCAGCGGGATGTCGACGTTGCGGGTGACCGCGTCCGCGCCCGCGCGGGCGACCGCGCGCAGCTGGCTGACCTGGACCCACAGGTCCGCCAGGCGGTGCTTGACCGCCTGGAACCCGCCGATCGGGCGCCCGAACTGGTGCCGCTCCTTCGCGTAGGCGACCGTCGTGGTCAGCGCCCACTCGGCGACGCCCAGCTGCTCGCTGGCCAGCAGCGCCGCGCCCGTCTCCAGCGCCAGGCCGACCGCCGCCGCCGCGTCCGCGCCGGACGCGATCAGGATGCCCTCCACCTCGTCCAGGGTGACGACGGCGAGCTGCCGGGTCATGTCCAGGGAGACCATCGGCTCGACGTAGGCGCCGGTCACCGCGTACAGCTCCGGCGTCCCGTCCCCGGCGACCGCCGGGACCAGCAGCACGTCGGCCGTCAGCGCGTCCGCGACGTGCCGGACGGTGCCGGTGAGCAGCCCGCCGTCCGACCGGACGGCCGGGCGGAAAGGCCCCGGCGCCGTCGCGAACGGGACGGCCAGGGTGCCGACGGCCTCGCCGGAGGCGAGCTGTGGCAGGATCTTTCGCTCGCCGACGGCGAGCAGCGCGGCGGTCGCGAGGACGCAGCTGCCGAAGTAGGGGACCGGCGCGACCGCACGCCCGAGTTCCTCCAGCACGACGGCGGTCTCGCGCCAGCTCGCGCCCGCGCCGCCGAGCTCCTCGGGGACGGGGAGGCCGGTGACGCCCAGCTCGTCCGCGAGCGCGCGCCACAGCGCCAGGTCGGTGGTCTGCTCGGCCTCGGTGCGGGCGAGCGTCGCGTTCACGGGGGCGCGCTCGGCGAGCAGGGCGCGGACGTTGGCCCGCAGCTCCTCCTCGACCTCGGAGTAGTTCAGGTCCAGGCTGCTCATCGGGGCAGGTCCTTCCACGCGACGTCCTTGTCGACCCGGATCTCCGAGGGGAGGCCGAGGACCCGTTCGGCGATGATGCCGCGCAGGATCTCCGAGGTGCCGCCCTCGATCGAGTTGCCCTTGGCCCGCAGGTACCGGTAGCCGGGGCTGCCGCCGATCATCGACGGGTTGGCCGGCCGACGGAACGAGTAGTCCTCGTACTCCAGACCCTCCGCGCCCAGCAGCTCCAGCTCCAGGCCGGAGATCTGCTGGTTGAGCCGGGCGAAGGCGAGCTTCGCGGCGCTGCCCTCCGGTCCCGGCTGCCCGGCGGCGAGCTGCTGCCGCAGGCGCTCCGCGGTCAGGCGCGCGGCCTCGGCGTCGACCCAGAGCCGCAGCACCGCGTCCTGCAGGGCAGACGTGTGCAGCTCGGGGCGCTCGCGCCAGGTGCGGGCGAGGACCCCGATCATGCCGCCCTCGCGGGGTTCGGCGTGGCCGCCGATGGCGACACGCTCGTTCATCAGTGTCGTCTGCGCCACGCGCCAGCCGTCACCGACGGAGCCGAGGCGGTGCGCGTCGGGGATGCGCACGCCGGAGAGGAAGACCTCGTTGAACTCGGCCTCGCCGGTCGCCTGCCGCAGCGGGCGGACCTCCACGCCGGGGGCGTGCATGTCGCAGACGAAGTAGGTCATGCCGCGGTGCTTGGGCACGTCCGGGTCGGTGCGGGTGACCAGGATGGCCCAGTCGGCCTCGTGGGCGAGGGAGGTCCACACCTTCTGTCCGTCGACGGTCCAGTCACCGCTCTCCGCGTCCCGCACGGCGCGGGTGCCGAGCGCGGCGAGGTCCGAGCCGGCGCCGGGCTCGGAGAAGAGCTGGCACCACACCTCCTCCCCGGTCCACAGCGGCCGCAGGAACCGGCGCCGCACCTCGTCGGTTCCGTGCGCGAGGAGGGTGGGCGCGGCCATTCCGAGGCCGATGCCGTGTCGTCCGCTGTCGAGCGTGGGGGCCCCGGCAGCGGCGAAGGCGTCGTTCACCTCCTGCTGCACGGCCCTGGGCGCGGAGCGCCCCCCGAGGCCCTCGGGAAAGTGCACCCACGCCAGCCCGGCGTCGAAGCGGGCCCCGAGGAAATCCGCGACCGGGGTGGTCGCGGGGTCGTGCGCGGCGAGCAAGTCGCTCACCGCGCGGGTCAGTTCAGCATCCATGGACGAGGCCCTTTCAACTGAGGGGAGTTGCACTATCCAGGGGCGCGAGGCACTGCGCGACAAGCCACTGACGTCCGGATGGTCCTCAGCGCGCAGGGCCATCCGGACAGGTTGGTTGCTCGCGCCGTTCCTCGCGCCCCTGACGGGGCTAGTCCAGCGGGCCGCCGGCGACGTAGATGACCTGGCCGGAGACGAAGCCCGCGCCCTCGCTGACGAGGAACGAGACGGTGTGCGCGATGTCGTCCGGGACGCCGACGCGGTTGACCGGGATCATCGTCGCGGCTGCCGCCTTGAACTCCTCGAAGCCCATCCCGACACGCTCGGCGGTCGCCGCCGTCATGTCCGTGGCGATGAAGCCCGGCGCCACCGCGTTCGCGGTGATGCCGAACTTGCCCAGCTCCTTGGAGAGCGTCTTGGTGAAGCCCTGCAGACCGGCCTTCGCGGCCGAGTAGTTCGCCTGGCCGCGGTTGCCCAGCGCGCTGGAGGAGGAGAGGTTGACGATGCGGCCGTAGCCGGCGTCGACCATGTGCTTCTGGCAGGCCTTGGACATCAGGAACGCGCCCTTGAGGTGCACGTTCATGACCGTGTCCCAGTCCGACTCGGACATCTTGAACAGCAGGTTGTCCCGCAGCACGCCGGCGTTGTTGACCAGGACCACCGGCGCGCCCAGCTCCGCCACGACCCGCTCCACCGCGGCCGCGACCTGCTCGCCGTTGCTGACGTCGGCGCCGACCGCGATCGCGCGACCGCCCGCGGCGGTGATCTTCTCGACGGTGTCCTTGCCCGCCGCCTCCTCCAGGTCGATCACCGCGACGGCGAAGCCGTCCGCGGCCAGGCGGAGGGCGGTCGCGGCACCGATGCCGCGCGCCGCTCCGGTGACGATGGCGACGCGGTTCTGCTCGGTCATGAGAGGGGTTCTCCTGAGGGTGAGTGGTGAGTGGTGAACGAAGGAGTGATGAGTGGTGGCCTGCGGGATCGAGCGGCCGGTCAGCCGGCCGCCTGCCCGTTCAGGGTGTCCAGCGCGAGCGAGACCAGTGGCGGGACCATCGCGCCGAGGTGGGCGAAGCCGTCGCCGACCGTCTTGCCCTGGGTGAAGCGGTAGTGGATGCCCTCGGCGATGATCGCCAGCTTGTACTGCGCGAAGGCGGTGTACCAGGGGAGGGGGGTGAGGTCGAGCCCGGTGGTCGCCGCATAGCGCTCGACGAGCTCGTCCATCGCGGGGAAGCCGAGGGCCGGGCTCACCGCTCCGGCGACGGGGTTGCCGGGCATGTTCCCGGCGATGTCCCAGTAGACCTTCATCAGGCCCACGTCGGCGAGCGGGTCGCCGAGGGTGGCCATCTCCCAGTCGAGGACGGCGGCGATGGTGTCGTCGTCGGCCGCGATGGTGTTGTCCAGCCGGTAGTCGCCGTGGACGACGGCCGCGCGCTGCGGCGCGGGGACGCCCTTGCGCAGGCGCTGCTGCAACTCCTCCATACCGGGGATGTCGCGGCTGCGGGAGGCCTCGAACTGGCGGTGCCAGCGGGAGACCTGCCGCTCCAGGTAGCCGTCGGGGCGGCCGAACTCCGCGAGGCCCGCCGCGGCGGGGTCGACGGCGTGCAGGTCGGCCAGGACGTCGATCAGCCGGAAGGAGAGGGCGCGGGCGCGCTCGGGGCCGAGCCCGGCTGCGTCCTCGGCGGTGCGGTAGACGGTGCCGTCGACCTCGTCCATGAGATAGAAGGGGGCGCCGATGACCTCGGTGTCCTCGCAGAGCAGGTGCACCCGGGGGACGGGGACCGGCGTCGTCGCCAGGGCGGCGATGACACGGTGCTCCCGGGCCATGTCGTGCGCGGTGGCCAGCACGTGTCCGAGCGGCGGGCGACGCAGGACCCACCGGTGGTTGCCGTCGGTGAGCCGGTAGGTCAGATTGGACTTGCCGCCGGAGATCAGCGCGGCCGTCAGCGGCCCGGTGCCGAGGTGGGCGCGGAGCCGGTCGAGGTCCAGCCCCGGGGGCGTCGGAGTGCTCATGGCCGTCACGATACCGACTGGTAGGTATGTCGACTAGAGTGGCTCGCGCGTGGTGCGCCCCACGTTGACACACCGGACAGTGGACAGAGAAGAGAGGACGCCGATGACAGCCCGCGTCGACATGGCGGTCCCGGTCCAGGAGCGGCTGCTGGCCGCCGCGAGCCGGCTCTTCGCCGAGCGCGGTTTCGCGCCCACCTCGGTGCAGGACATCGTGGAGCTCGCCGGGGTCACCAAGGGCGCCATGTACCACTACTACTCGTCCAAGGACGACCTGCTGCAGCAGATCTACACACGGTTGCTCTCGGTGCAGCAGGAGCGGCTCGCGGAGATCGCCGAGTCGGCCCTGCCGGTGGCGGTGCGGCTGCGCGAGGCGGCGGCCGACGTGGTGGTCACCACCCTGGAGAACCTCGAGGACGCGACGGTCTCGTTCCGCTCCATGCACATGCTGCCCCCGGACCGGCAGGCCCAGGTCCGGGCCGACCGGCGCCGGTACCACGAGGCGTTCCGGGCGTTGATCGAGGAGGGCCAGGCGGCGGGCGCCTTCCGGGACGATCTTGCGGCGGATCTGGTGACGCATCAGTTCTTCGGCGGCGTACACCATCTGGGCAGCTGGTATCGAGTGGACGGCGAGCTCACCCCGCAGGCGATCGGCGCGTCCTTTGCCGAGCTTTTGCTTCGGAGCCTGCAACCGACCTGAGTCGACCACCAACGACCGGCTCGGATCACGATTGCATCGCAGCCCTCTGGGCCATGTCGCTCTGGTCTGTCTGGTTTGTATAGTGTCGGCCAGCAGCCGACGGCTGCCCGGCCGAAAACTCCGTACACAGGACCCCCACATGGTGCCTGGCTCACGGTCGCGCCGACTCAAGAGATCCGAACGCCGCCCACCCACAGGGCTGACAAAAGCGTCGGTGGAACACTTCAGGACGGTCCTATGGTGCTGGGGGATATCGACATGACGGGTACGCCGATCCGCTTGTCCCAGTCGCCTGGTCAGCTGATCCGCATAGCCCAGCAGGTCCACACGAGGTTGTGGACCGAGCACGTCGGAGCCGAGCTGACCGCGCCCCAGTACGCCGCGCTGATCGCTCTGGCCCTGGAGCCGGGCGCCGACCAGCGAACGGTCGGGGAGCGCGCGTCACTGGACAAGGCGACCATGGCGGAGATGGTCGGCCGGCTGGTCCGGCGCGGCCTGGTGCTGCGCCGCCGCGACCCCGCCGACGGTCGCCGCAAGCTGCTGACCCTCTCGCCGCACGGCGAGCAGGTCATGCAGCTGGCGTCCCAGGGCGTCGCCGTGGTCCAGCGCGAGCTGCTGGTTCCACTGACCGAGGCGGAGCGCTCCGAGCTGATGATGGCGCTGGCCCGCATGGCGCGCATGGAGAACCTCGCGCTGGAGACCATGGTGGACGCCCGTCCGCTGCTGGACGCTCCGCGGGTCATCGGCTACCTGATCCGGGTGGCCCAGCAGGTCCACACCCGACTGTGGACCGAACTGGTCTCCAGTGAGCTCACCGCTCCGCAGCACGCGGTGCTGGACGCGCTCTCCGTGGAGCCGGACATCGATCAGCGCACCGTCGGCGAGCGCACCTCGCTGGACAAGGCCACCATGGCCGAGCTGATCAGCCGTCTGGTCCGGCGCGGTCTGGTGCTGCGCCGCCGCGACCCCGCCGACGGCCGCCGCAACCTGCTGGCGCTGGCCCCCGGTGGCGCGCGCCTGCTGGAGGAGGTCAACCCCGGCGTCGCCGAGGTCCAGGCGCGTCTGCTGGAGCCCCTGGACGAGATCGAGCGCGAGCGGACCCTCACCCTGCTCGCCGTCGTCGCCCGACTGCTGGTGCGCTGACCTCTCTGTTTTCCTGCATGTCACTGCGGGCGTCGCGCAAGCGGCGCCCGCACACTTTTCCCATGGCGAACAGCGAGACCAAAGACCGGAAGATCGGCCCCGTCACCGTCAACGTGCGCACGGTCGGCGCCGCGGTCCTGCTGGTCCTGGCGGTCTGGTTCATCCTGATGAACACCGCCAAAGTGAAGATCCATCTCTGGGGCATGGCCACGGTGACCATGTCCATGTGGGTCTGGCTCACTGTGATGCTGGTCGTCGGTGTGTTGCTGGGCTGGTTCGGCCGCCGGTACCGGGAGAAGAACCGCTGAGCGTGTGAGCCCCGCCACAGCCGGGTTCTCTTCCACGATCGCCGATAGTTGATCGTTTGCCCGAGCGGCGCAGGCGTCCGCAGGGCCTTCGCACAGGGCTTACGCGCTCTGGCGATCTTCCTCGCAGCTCTCCCACGTCGGTGCACGAACGCCGTTCCACTACGGACCCGCGTAGTAGAAGGCGCATTGAACCCGGCTTGTCCGGCTTGTTATCAATGGCGGAGTCGTCACGGCGGCCCCGCGATCGAAGGTTGCTCGCAGGGCTGCCCGCAGTCCGGCACCAGCCCGAAACCGGCGTGCCAACGGCGCCGTCCGACCCCGCAGCGCACCTGTCCCGCGCTGCGGGTGACGTCGGACCCCCGCCGCCCAGCCAACCGATTGAGAGCTCTCCTTCATGCCTTCCATGCCCTCCCTGAACCTGCGCAAGCGCGGCATCGCCATCGCCGGCTCCGTCGCCGCCGTGGGTCTCGCCGCCACCGCCGCGGTGGCGCTCCCGGGCAACGGTGCGTCCTCGGCGGTCGCCGACCCCAACGCGAAGGCCGCTGTCGCCAGCGCCAGTGCGCAGGCCTCGCAGGAGGCGGCCGCGAAGGCTGCCTCCGCGAAGGCCGCCGCCGACAAGGCGGCCGCGGACAAGGCTGCCGCCGCGAAGAAGGCCGCGGACGAGAAGGCTGCCGCCGCGAAGAAGGCGGCCGACGCCAAGGCGGCTGCCGACAAGGCCGCCGCGGACAAGGCCGCCGCGGAGAAGGCCGCTGCCGACAAGGCCGCGGCGCAGCGCGCCGCGCAGGAGGCCGCGAACCGCTCGCAGCAGCGCCAGCCGGTCCAGCAGCAGGCACCGGCGGCGCCGGCCGCGCCGTCGGGCAGCCCGCAGGAGATCGCCGCGCAGATCGTCCCCGCGGACCAGCTGGCCTCGTTCGACCAGATCATCTCCCACGAGAGCGGCTGGAACGTCTCCGCGACCAACCCCTCCTCCGGCGCGTACGGCCTGGCCCAGGCCCTCCCGGGCTCGAAGATGGCCTCCGCGGGCGCCGACTGGCAGACCAACCCGGCCACGCAGATCCGCTGGGCGCTCGACTACATGAACAGCACCTACGGCAGCCCGAACGCCGCGTGGGCCTTCTGGCAGGCGAACAGCTGGTACTGAGCACCTGAGGTCGCTGCGACGGGCTGTAAGTGCGGAACCTCTTGTCAGCAGCCCGGCGTGATGTCACGATCTTGCCCTCTGTGAGACCGCGCGTCAGCGAGGGGGACCCGTGGACCGCACCGGTCAGGCGTGGCACCGGTACTACGCGACCGGAGTGCCGCACCAGCTCAGCATTCCCAATGTTCCCGTGCACGGTCTGCTGGACGACGCGGCTGCCAGGTTCGGGCGGCGTACCGCCCTGGTGTTCCTCGGACGCAAGACGAGCTACCGCGCGCTCAACCGGCAGGTGGCCCGCTTCGCGGAGGGGCTGGCCGCCCTCGGGGTGGGCCGGGGCGACCGGGTCGCCCTCGTGCTGCCGAACTGCCCCCAGTACGTCGTGGCGTTCTACGCCACCCTCCGGCTCGGCGCGATCGTCGTGCCGACGAACCCGCTCTACACCGAGTCCGAGCTCGTGCACCAGCTCAAGGACAGCGGGGCCACCGTCGCCGTCGTCTACGACGGCGCCTTCGAACACGTCGACGCCGTCAGGGGGCGCACCGCGCTGCGGCACGTCGTCGTCGCGTCGCTGATGGACGCGCTGCCGCTGTACGCGCGCCTCGGGCTGCGGCTGCCGCGCGAGCGCTCGCGCGCCCTGCGCGCCAGGCTCAGCACGCCGCTGCCGCCCGGCGCCGACCACGTCCGCTTCGACGACGTGCCCCGGCGGCCCGCCCGCAAGGGCGGGCCCGCGCTCGGGCCGGTGAGCGCGCGAACCGCCGTGGCGGTGCTGCAGTACACCGGCGGGACCACCGGGACGCCGAAGGGCGCCATGCTGACCCACCGCAACCTGGTGGCCAACGCCCACCAGGTCCGTGCCTGGTACCCGCAGCTGCGCCCCGGGCGCGAGACACTGCTGGCCTGTCTGCCGATGTTCCACGTCTACGGCATGACCATGTGCCTGGGGGTCGCCGCCACGGCCGGGGCGCGGACCGTGCTGCTGCCGAACTTCGACCCCGAGCTGGTCGTGCGGACGCTGCGCCGCTGGCGGCCGACGCTCTTCCCCGGGGTGCCGCCGATGTACCAGGCGCTGATGAAGGAGGCGGAGAAGCGCGGCCCCGAGGTCAAGCGAGCGCTGCGCTCGGTGCGGTACTGCATCTCCGGTGCGATGCGCCTGGAGCCGGAGACGGTCGACCGCTTCCGCGAGCTGACCGGGGCGCACCTGGTCGAGGGCTACGGGCTGTCCGAGGCCTCGCCGGTCGTGCTGGCCAACCCCCTCAACGCCAACGCGCGGCCCGGTACCGTCGGCATCCCGCTGCCGGGCACACAGGTGCGGATCGTCGCGGAGGACGATCCCGGCAAGGAGCAACCGTACGGTGAGGCGGGGGAGCTGGTGGTACGCGGACCGCAGGTCTTCGCCGGCTACTGGCACGAACGCGAGGACAGCGCGGCCATGCTGCACGAGCGCTGGCTCTTCACCGGCGACATCGCCGTGATGAGCCCGGACGGTTTCGTGACCGTCATCGACCGCAAGCGCGACGTGATCATCGCCTCCGGGTTCAGCATCTTCCCGAGCGAGATCGAGGAGGTGCTGCTCGCGCACCCGGCGGTGGCCGACGCGGCCGTGGTCGGCGTGCCGGACCCCTACCGGGGCGAGACGGTCAAGGCGTGCGTGATCGTGCGGTCGGGGAGCCGGCTGACCGAGCGGGCGCTGATCGAGTACTGCGCCGCCCGGCTCACCGGCTACAAGGTGCCCAAGATCGTGGAGTTCCGGGTGGACCCGTTGCCCCGCAACATGCTCGGCAAGGTACTGCGTCGCGTGTTGCGGGACGAGCATCAGGCCTGGGAGGCGTCCGGCTCCTCGTCCTTCGAGCTGCCGTCGTTCAGGATCTCCAGCGACGCCTCCAGGGACGGGATCGTCCCGGACTCGGCCGGCTGACGGTCCTTGAGGGCCTCGGACAGGGTCAGGCTGCGGTCCCAGATCGAGTGGAACGCCAGCGCCAGCGCCTCGGCCAGCGAGGGGTGGCGGATGCACAGCGAGGTCGTCGCGCTGTCGCGGGCGACCGGGTCAGGCATGTCGCACAGCACCGTCGAGCCGTCCGCGATGATCATCTTGAGCGGCAGCTCGTCGGCGATGCGGATCTCCTCGCCCGCGTCGACGAACAGGTGCATCACCTCGACCAGCGCCGGGTCCTCCAGCACCTCGCGCGAGTAGAGCGAGCGCACGGTGCGGCCCGCGGCGTGCAGGCGGGCGCTGGCCTCCAGGCCCGCCAGGTTCTCCGGCGGGGTGAACCACGGCGGCTTGGAGAAGCTGAGCAGCTCCCGCTCCGCGGTGGTCTGGAGCCGCGCGAAGCGTTCGCCGATGTCGCCGGCGTCGCGCAGCACCTCGACGTAGTCGAGGGGGTCGGTGTGGGTGCGGCCGCTGTCGAAGGTGGGCGTCAGTTCGCGGGCCAGCTCGGAGGAGAGCCGCTCCAGGCGGCCCAGTGAGCGGCGCTGCTGCTCGATCAGCCGCTCTACGGCGGTGTCGGGGGCGACGGCGGAGTAGCCCGCCACGCGGCCCGGGTGGAGCACGGCGAGCTGCCGACGGATCAGCCCCTCGAGCACGTCGTAGACGCGCTGTCGGGGAACACCCGCCTCCCTGGCGACTTCGGCCGCGGTGAAGACGTCGCGGCGGATCAGGGCGAGGTACACCCGGGCCTCGTAATTGGTGAGGCCCAGCTCCTCCAGGTCGGCTGCGCGTCGATCGTCCGTCTGCATGCTGGCACGTTAGCGGCGGGAGTGCGGGTGCTGGCAAGCGCCATCCGCGACTTGGGGGTCCGCAGGCTCCGGTCGGGGGGACTTTTCCGGACGAAACGGGGTGTCGGCGCCTGGGTGAACGTCCGGTGACCGGCGTGACCTCCAGCTTACTTGCCGTAAGGCTAGCCCTGCCGTATCGGTTGTCGTACCCATGCAGTAGCGTGCCTGCCATGTCAGAGATCACGACCGACACCCCGGTCACCCCGCCCGGTCCGGAGGCTCCGGCCGACGGCCCCAACTACCTCAGCCACAAGCAGATCATGGTCGTCATGGGCGGCCTCATGGCCGGCATGCTGCTCGCCGCTCTCGACCAGAGCATCGTCGGCACCGCGCTGCCCACCATCGTCAGCCAGCTCGGCGGCATCGACAAGCTTTCCTGGGTGGTCACCGCCTACCTGCTGACCTCGACGGCGGCCACGCCGCTCTGGGGCAAGATCTCCGACCTGTACGGCCGCCGGATCATCTTCCAGTCCGCCATCGTGATCTTCCTGATCGGTTCCGCCCTGGCCGGCCTCAGCCAGAACATGGGCGAGCTGATCGGCTTCCGCGCCATCCAGGGCATCGGCGGCGGCGGTCTGATGTCGCTCGCCTTCGCGATCATCGGTGACGTCATACCCCCGCGCGAGCGCGGCCGTTACCAGGGTCTGATGGGTGCCGTCTTCGGCCTGTCCAGTGTCGCCGGCCCGCTGCTCGGCGGCTGGTTCACCGACTCCATCGGCTGGCGCTGGATCTTCTACATCAACCTGCCCGTCGGCATCGGCGCACTGATCGTCTGCTCCTTCGCGCTCAAGCTGCCGGTCAACCGGCGCGAGCACAAGATCGACTACCTGGGCTCGACGCTCATCGTCACCGCGGTCACCAGCCTGCTCCTCTACCTGAACTGGGCCGGCACCAGCTACGGCTGGACGAGCTGGCAGGGTCTGACCCTGTGCATCGGCTCGGTGCTGCTGACGGGGCTCTTCGTGCTGGTCGAGCAGCGCGCCACGGAGCCGATCCTGCCGATGCGCCTGTTCCGCAACCCGGTCTTCCGGATCGGCAACGGCTTCGGCTTCTTCGCCGGTTTCGCCATGTTCGGCGGCATCATCTACCTGCCGGTCTACCTCCAGGCCGTGCAGGGCATGTCGGCCACCAAGTCCGGCCTCGGCATGCTGCCCGCCGTCGCCGGCATCATGGCCACCGCGATCACCTCGGGTCGCATCATGGCCAAGACCGGCAAGTACAAGATCTACCCGATCGTCGGCGCCCTGGTGATCATCGCTTCGCTGCTGCTGCTGTCGACGCTGACGAACACCACGCCGTACTGGCAGGTGGCGCTCTTCGCCTTCGGGTTCGGCGCGGGCCTGGGTCTGACCATGCAGACGGTCGTCACCGCCGTGCAGAACGCGGTGGACTTCCGCGACATGGGTGTCGCGACCGCCTCGGCCACGTTCTTCCGTCAGATCGGCGCCTCCATCGGCACCGCGATCTTCGGCACGGTGCTCACCAGCCGCCTCGCGCACTACCTCAAGCAGGAGTTCGCGGGCTCGCCGAAGGGCGCGGGCGCGCTCAAGGGCATGGACACCAACAACGTCCAGGCCATCAAGGCCCTGCCGGAGCCGGTCAAGCACCACGTCACGGCGGCCTTCGCGCACGCCATCGGCGACCTGTTCCTGATCGGTGTCCCGTTCATCGTGATCGCCCTCGGCTTCGCCCTGACGCTGAAGGAGATCCCGCTGAAGGCCCTCGGCGGCCCGGGCCCGGACGCGCCCCCGGCGCACTGAGTCCTTGCGGGTGAGCGCCCGGAGCCGCGCTGCGGCTCCGGGCGCTCTGCCGTTCTTGGGCGCTCTGCCGTTCCCTGACCGTCTCAGTCGTCCAGGCGGCCCATGGAGAGGTTGACGATCGTGCCCGTCAGCCCGACGGCCCCGTCGGAGGCCACGAGCGCCGCCGCCCTGGCCACCTCGTCGGCCGTCATCGCCCGACGGGTGTGGCTCATGCCGGTGATGTAGGCCTCGAACTGCTCCCAGCTCAGCCCGGACCGCTCCGCCTTGGCCTCGAAGGACTCGCGCAGGGTCGTGGTGTCCGGGAGGCCGTGCGGGCGCAGGCCCACCACACGGACGCCCTGCGGGGCCAGCTCGGCCGACAGGTCACGGGTCAGCGCCTCCTTGGCGGCGCCCGAGGCGCCGTAGCCGCCGTTCAGCATGCTGCCCATCCGCGCCGTGAGCGCGGTCACCGTCATGATCACCCCGGATCGGTTCGGCACCATCCGCCGTGCGGCGGCGCGGGCCGTCAGGAAGTACGACCGCGTGTAGTCCGCGATCGGGCGGACGAACGCGTCCGGGTCCTGCTCGGCCAGCGGCGTGCCGACGATGTCGCGGTCGCAGAAGCCGACCGCGTTGAACGAGACGTCCACCCGGCCCGCCCGCTCCACCACGCCCCGCAGGTGCGCCTCGACCGCCTCCTCGTCCAGCGCGTCCACCTCGGCCGCCTCGGCGCGGCCGCCGGCCGCGACGATCTCCTTGGCCACCAGTTCGACCGGCGCGAGCCGGTGTCCGGTGAGGAAGACCCGCGCTCCCTCTGCCGCGAAGGCCCGTGCCGTCGCGCTGCCGATCGCGCCCGCGGCTCCGTAGATCACCGCGTTCTTGTCCTTGAGCAACATCTCTCCGGCTCCTCTCGTGTGCTTCCGGAGGGGTAGAGCGGGAACGGTGGGAAAACTGGGCGCTCGCGGACCGCCCAGTTCGCGGCCCGGGCGGTGTCGGCATCAGGAAGGGTGTTCCGGGTGGAGGAGGATGGCGTCGTGACTGCTGCGGACCTGATCGAGCGGGCGAGGGCCGGGGACGGTGAGGCGTTCCGGCAGCTGACCGAGCCGCTTCGGCGAGAGCTTCACGTCCACTGCTACCGGATGCTCGGCTCCCTCCAGGACGCGGAGGACGCCCTCCAGGACACGCTGCTCTCCGCCTGGCAGGGCCTCGACGGCTTCGAGGGCCGGGCCTCGCTGCGCACCTGGCTCTACCGCATCGCCACCAACCGCTGTCTCAACACGCTGCGTTCCGCGAGCCGACGGGCGGCGCGGGAGTGGAACGTCCCCGGCATGGTCCCGCCCGAGCCGACCCGCCTCGGCGAGGCGGTCTGGCTGGAGCCGATTCCCGACACGCTGGTCGGGGAGCTGCCCCTGCCGGGCCCGGAGGCCCGCTACGAGCAGACGGAGTCCATCTCCCTGGCCTTCGTGACGGCGCTTCAGCTCCTGCCGCCCCGTCAGCTCGCGGTGCTGGTCCTGCGCGACGTCCTCGGCTTCCACGCGAGCGAGGTCGCGGCGATGCTGGACACCACGGTCGAGTCGGTCACCAGCGCGCTCAAGCGCGCCCGCGCGACCCTGGAACGCCGCGCGGACTCCGCGGCGTCCGCTTCCGCGGCCGGGTCCCCGGCGGAGGAGGCGCTCGTCGCGCGCTTCACGACCGCCTACGAGGCGGCCGATCTCGCCGCGCTGGTCGCCCTGTTGACGGACGACGTCTTCATGTCGATGCCGCCGATTCCCTTCGAGTACGAGGGTCGCGACCTCGTCCTGCGTTTCCTGACCGCCCTCTTCGGCGCGGGCCGCGTCTTCGACCTCCTCCCCACCCGCGCCAACGGCCAACCCGCCTTCGGCGCCTACCTCCGTACCCCGTCCGGCACCCGCCGGGGCACCGGCCTCATCGTCATCACCCCGCGAGGCGACCGCGTCTGCGCGCTGTCGCGCTTCGAGGCCGACGTGCTGCCGTGGTTCGGCCTCCCGGAGACGCTGTAGCGCGTTACCGTGGCACGCGTTGACTGTTCGGTGTCCGCAACTACGCCGGCTTCCGGCCGCTCGCCGAGGGGCGGGGGCTTCCGGCCGATGTGACGGCGGAGTGCGGGACGAGGTCCGGTCCTTGGGTGGGGACGCGCACGGGGTGAGCTCTTCCGCGTGGCCCGGATGACGCGGCGCGAGGCGGTGCCGTCGGCTGGTTCGACCACCAGGCCGGCGGATCGGCGGATCAGTAGTCGAAGCCCACGTGGACGTGGTCGTGGTGGGTGGCGTCGCTGAAGAACTGGTTGCCAGTGCCGCCGCTCAACAGGTAGGGGCCGCCGACGTTGTAGGAGCCGGCGGCGGCTGCCGCGCGCATGAAGGACTCGACGAGGGCCTGTGGGGTGGCCGGGTCGATGACGGCGTGGCCGTCGATGGTCCAGACGTCGAAGGCGCGGCCCTTGGGGTGGTCGCTCGGGCGGGTGGTGCCGAAGACGTCGATGGGGTGACCCGAGCGAACCACGCTCAGCATCATGCGGTGGCTGCGGGCCAGCGTCAGCAGCGCGTCCAGCGCGCTGTCGTGGACGTTGCCGCTGAGCACGTCCGCGTGGGCGGCGGGCGGGAGGGTGATCGCCTGGATGTCGGCGAGGACGGCGTGGGCCGCCGAGGTCAGTGACGCGGCGGGTGGGCCGGGGACGGCGGGGTGCAGGGCGGTCACGGTCCACTGCGGTGACGCGGCGCTCAGGCGCACGTCGACGGTGGTGCCGCCGGAGCCGGAGTCGTCGCCGGGCGTGTACTGGCGGCAGACGACCAGCACGCTGGCCGAGTCGGTGAGGATCCCGCCGTACTGGGCCTCCAGCACCTGCACCGCGGCCTCGGGCGCACCGCCCAGCAGCGCGCCCGCCTGATCGGCGAGCGCCGGGTCGTAGCCCGCGTCCGCCGCCCGCTTGCGCGCGGCGGCGAGCCCCTGACCTCCGGCGGGCCACGTCCCGAGCGCCTCGATCAGCCGCACGGCGCGCAGCTTCACCTCCGGCTGCACGTCGTTGGGGCTGGGTCGCCAAGGGGCGGTGAGGTGCAGCGTCGCCGACGGGCTGGGCGCCGGGCCGGCGCTTGTGCTGACGGCCGTGGGCGAGGGCCGCGCCGAGGAGGGTGAGGGGGAGTGGGAGGCGGACGCTCCCGCAGACCGATGGGACGAACTGCTGCACCCGGCCACGCCGACCACCGCCCCTGCCCCGAGGGCGAGCACACCACGCCTGCTGATGGACGTCACTCCACCAGTCTGCGCCTCTCGGCTCTACGCCGACGCTCGAGCCATCTCGTCCAGGGCGCGGAGCAGGCTCGGGAGGGAGGGGCCGCGGCCGAGGGGGAGGACCTCGTGGGGCTTCTCGTCCAGCAGGAGGAGGGCGATGTCCTCCGTGTTGGCGGCGAGGGACCAGCCGGGGCCGTCGGCGCGGACGATGCGGGCGCCGTCAGGGGCGGGGGCGGAGCGGACGCGGCCGGCGGGCGGGGGGTCGCTGGTGTAGCCGATGGCCTCGTCCAGGACGCGGCGGATGTGGGTCGGGGGTTCGGCCCCCGTCGCGTCGAAGGCGGCGTGCAGGCCGACCTGCTCGCGCCAGGCGAGCCACTGCTTGGCGACGTCATCGGCCGCCATGCGGCGCTGCGCCGGACCCCAGCCCTTGGGATCGGGGGCGGTGAGGAGGGTCGTGCCCGGAGCCGTGCGGGGGTCGTGCGGGTCGGGGACGCCCGGTGTGGCGACGGTCAGGGCGAGTGGCCAGCCCGCGACCGTGTCGACGACCGTGCGGTCGGGAGCGGAGAGCTCGTACGGCATGCCGCAGTCCCACGCGGCGATCGCGCAGCCGATCAGCGCGGCGTCGTCGGAGACGACCGTCCAGCGCGCGCCGGTGGAGTCCTGGCCGAAGAGGAGGCCGTAGCCGTCCGACCAGGGTTCCAGCCCGAGGGCCCCGCAGGCCTCCGGATAGTCGTCACCGAGGACGCTCGGAAACTGCCCAGGTGTCAGCAGCAGGGCGGTGAGCACGTGGAACGTGTCCAGCTCGTCCTTGGCGTTCCCGCCTGCGTTGCCGTTCGCGGTCATGCTGCCCGCCCCCACATCCGTGGCTCGCTCGTTGGGGGGCATGCTAGTGAGGCGTCGGCGCGCCACGCCAGGGACGAAACGGACGGGCCGCCGTGACCGGGAAGGTCACAGCGGCCCGACAGCTACCGAGCGGTAACGGCGTTCAGCCCGCCGTCACCGCGCGCAGGCTCTCGCGCAGCGAGGACATCGTCGCGAGCACCGCCGTCGGCTCGTAGCCGCAGTGCGCCATGCAGTTGTCGCAGCGGGCGTCCTTGCCGCGGCCGTAGTTCTCCCAGTCGGTGGTGTCCAGGAGCTCCTGGTAGGTCGCCACGTAGCCGTCCGCCATCAGGTAGCACGGCTTCTGCCAGCCCTTGAGGGAGTAGGACGGAATCGCCCACGGGGTGCACTCGAAGTCCTTCTTGCCCTCGAGGAAGTCGAGGTAGAGGGCCGAGTGGTTGAGGCGCCACTTCTTGCGGCGGCCGTCGCCGAAGGCCTTCTTGAACAGCTGCCGGGTCTGCTCGACGCCGAGGAAGCGGTCCTGGTCCGGGGCCTTCTCGTAGGCGTACCCGGGCGAGATCTGCATCCGGTCGACCTTGAGCTCGTCGTTCAGGTAGTCCAGCACCTCGATGATGTCCTGAGGGCTGTCGTTGTTGAAGAACGTCGAGTTCGTGTAGACCTGGAAGCCCGCCGCCTTGGCCTGCTTGATCGCTGCAACGGCCTCGTCGAAGACGCCGTCCTTGCTGACCGACTCGTCGTGCCGCTCGCGCAGGCCGTCGATGTGGACCATCCAGGCGAAGTTCCGGTGCGGCTTGAACTTGTGGATGTGCTTGGGCAGCAGCACCGCGTTCGTGCAGAGCACGACGAACTTGCCGCGCTTGAGCAGCTGCCGCGTGATCTCGTCGATCTGCGGGTGCATGAGGGGCTCGCCGCCCGCCAGGGACACCATCGGCGCCCCGGACTCCTCGACCGCCGCGACCGCCTGCTCCACCGGCATGCGCTGCTTGAGCACGCTGGCCGGGTGCTGGATCTTGCCGCAGCCCGCGCAGGCGAGGTTGCAGGCGAAGAGGGGTTCGACCTCGACGATGAGTGGGAACTTCTCGCGGCGGAGAACCTTCTGCTTGAGGAGGTATGTGCCCATCTTGACGGTCAGATTGAGTGGGAGTCCCATGATCTCTCTCTCCGTTCCCCCGGGCGACGGGTCCGTGGCCCTCTTCTAACATACAGTCTGTATGGAACAGGATGCAGGTATGACAGCACCCCGATCGACGCGATCGACGCGTTCGTTGCGGAGTCGGCGCGCGGAGCACACCGCCGACACGCGGCGTGCGCTGGTGCGCGCGGCGCGCACCCTCTTCGCCGAGCGCGGGTACACCGCGACCGGGACGGAGGACATCGTCGCGGCGGCGCAGGTCACCCGAGGGGCGCTGTACCACCACTTCAAGGACAAGGCCGACCTGTTCCGTTCCGTCATGGGCGAGTGCGCCCAGGAGATGGCCGAGCGGCTGGTCGAGCAGGAGACCGCGCGTGCCGAGAGCGAGTCGGGTGACGCCTGGACCCTGCTGCGGCACGGCTTCCAGTCGTTTCTCGACGCCTGCAATGATCCGGACTTCCAGCGGATCGTGCTGGTCGAGGGGCCGGCGGTGCTCGGCCACAGCGCCTGGGACGCGCTGGTGGAGCAGCACGGCTACGTGCTGCTGGCCGAGGAGCTGACCAGGGCCATCGACGAGGGCGGCATCTCGCCGATGCCGGTGGCCCCGCTGACCCGGATGCTCGCCGCGCTCATCTCCGAGGCGAGTCTCTACATCGCCCGTGCCGAGGACCACGAGACGGCGCGCAAGGAGGCCGGTGAGGTGCTGGAGTGCCTGCTGACCGGGCTGACGCGTCCGGGCCCCACGCGTACTGGCGCGTAACTTCCACCGTCCGAAGCCTTCCCGGGGCGGGGCGCTTCCCTTACTCTCTCGATTGCGCCACTGATTACTGGCATAGTCCGGAGGGAAGGGGAACGGCATGGGGAGCAGCGCGGCGGTCCAGCACGTCAAGGTCGCGATCATCGGCTCGGGCTTCGGCGGCCTCGGTGCCGCGGTCCGGTTGCGCCAGGAGGGTGAGACCGACTTCGTCGTCCTGGAGCGCGGCGACAGCGTCGGCGGTACCTGGCGCGACAACAGCTACCCGGGCTGCGCCTGCGACGTGCCGTCCCACCTGTACTCGTTCTCCTTCGCGCCCAACCCCGACTGGCCGCGCACCTTCTCCGGCCAGCCGGAGATCCGGGCCTACCTGGAGCGCGTCGCCGACCGCTTCGAACTGCGCGGCCACCTGCGCTTCCGGCACATGGTCACCGGCGCGCGCTGGGACGAGGAGACCGCCCGCTGGGAGATCGAGACCGAGCAGGGCCGCTACAGCGCCCAGGTGCTGGTGGCCGCGACCGGCCCGCTGTCCGACCCGTCGATCCCGGACGCCCCCGGCATCGCCGACTTCCCCGGCGAGATCTTCCACTCCGCGCAGTGGAAGCACGACCACGACCTGGCCGGCAAGCGCGTCGCCGTGATCGGCACCGGCGCCTCCGCGATCCAGATCGTGCCGTCCATCCAGCCCGAGGTCGGCAGGCTGACGCTGTTCCAGCGCACCCCGCCGTGGGTGATGAACCGCATGGACCGCGACATCACCGCCGCCGAGCGCTTTCTGTACCGGCACGTCCCCGCCACCCAGAAGGCGCTGCGTGGCGCCCTGTGGCTGGTCCGCGAGTACCAGGTCGGCGCGTTCGTGAAGCGCCCCGCCCTGCTGCGCGCCGCGGAGGCGCTCGCACTGGCCAACCTCAAGCGGGGCGTCAAGGACCCGGCGCTGCGGGCCAAGCTGACACCCGACTACCGGTTCGGCTGCAAGCGCGTGCTGCTGTCCAACGCCTACTATCCGGCGCTCGCCCAGCCGAACGTCGACGTGGTCGCGGCGGGGCTGAAGGAGATCAAGGGCAGCACGCTCGTCGCCTCCGACGGCACCGAGCACGAGGCCGACGTGATCGTCTTCTCCACCGGCTTCCACGTCACCGACCTGCCGGTCGCCGACCACATCGTCGGCGCGGGCGGTCGCACGCTGGCCGAGGAGTGGGAGGACGGCATGGCCGGACTGCGCGGCACGACCGTGCGCGGCTTCCCGAACCTGCTGCTGATCATCGGACCGAACACCGGCCTCGGGAACAGCTCCATGGTCCTGATGATCGAGTCGCAGCTCAACTACCTGGCGGACTACCTGCGCAAGCTCGACGCGAGCGGCGCGGTGGCCCTGGACGTGACCGCCTCCGCGCAACTGCGCTGGAACGACGAGGTGCAGCGGCGGATGGCCAGGACCGTCTGGAGCACCGGCGGCTGCCGCAGCTGGTACCTGGACGCCAAGGGCAACAACACCACCCTGTGGCCCGGCACCACTGCGCACTTCCGCCGCGAGACGCGCAGCGTGGACCTGCACGAGTACGACCTGATCCAGGCGCCCGTCGCCCAGCCCGTCAACGCCTGAACGTCCGAGGGAGATAGATCGACATGTCGAGCAAGCAGAGCATGGCCGGGCAGGTCGCTGTCATCACCGGCGCGGCGCGCGGCGTCGGCGCGCAGTTGGCGCGGGTGCTGGCCGCGCGGGGCGCGAAGGTCGCCCTGGTCGGGCTGGAGCGGGAGCAGTTGAAGGAGGTTGCCCAGGAGTGCGGCCCCGAGGCCGGCTGGTGGGAGGCCAACGTCACCGACCGGGACGCGCTGCGCGCGGTCGCGGCGGAGATCGTCGAGCGCTACGGGCGGATCGACGTGGTGGTCGCCAACGCGGGCATCGCGACGGGCGCGCCGTTCGTCGACTCCGACCCGGAGGTGTGGACCCGCGTCATCGAGGTCAACCTGGTCGGCAGCGCGAACACGGCGTGGGCCTTCCTGCCGTCGCTCGCGGTCTCCCGCGGGTACTTCCTGCAGATCGCCTCGCTCGCGGCGATCACCCCCGCGCCGCTGATGAGCGCGTACTGCGCGAGCAAGAGCGGGGTGGAGGCCTTCGCCCACTCGATCCGTCCGGAGCTGGCCCTGAAGGGCGTCAAGGTCGGCGTCGGCTACCTGAGCTGGACGGACACCGACATGGTCCGCGGCGCGGACGAGGACCCGGTCATGCGCGACATGCGGGCGGCCCTGCCGTGGCCGCTGAGCCGCACGTACCCGCTGGGCCCGGCGGTGGACCGGATCGCCGACGGCATCGCGCGTCGTTCGGCCCACGTCTACGCCCAGGCGTGGCTGCGGGGGATGCAGCCGCAGCGGTACCTCGTCCCGATGATCATGGGGGCGGTCGGCCCCATGCGACTGCGCTCCATGGGCGCGCGCCTCGCGGAGTTCGCGGAGAACCCGCGTGGGCTGGTCGGCCGCGGGGGCGCGGCGGACGCCGCGGATCGCTCCTCGCACGTGAGGTAGTCCCGCTCACCTCAGGGGCGCGCGCCCCTGGGGTCACCCGCGTACGAACTTGGCGGCCAGGTCGTGGAAGAGCTCCCGCTCCTCCGGCGTGAAGCACGACGTCGCGCGCGCGTCCGTGCGCTCCGCGGCCGCCTCGACCTGGGCGAGCAGCTCCTGGCCCGCGGGCGTCAGGACGACGGCATGGGCCCGGCGGTCGGTCGGGTGCGCCTCGCGGCGCACGAGGCCGCGTGCCTCGAGGGCGTCGAGCGTGCGGACCATCGCCGACTTGTCCACGCCCATGCTGTCCACGAGCTGACGTTGTGTCTGCATTTCGAGCAGGCCGATGTGCAGGAGGACGCCGGCGTGGTGGTTCTCCAGACCGAGCGGCCGCAGTTCCTCGGTGAAGAGCTGGGCGGCCCTCAGGTGGGCGTGTCGCAGGACCAGGCCCAGGGAGGCGCGCCGTGGGGCGGGATTCTCGTTCATTGGCTCCAGTATAGGGGTGCGCGAGACAATCTCATATGAGACTATCTCTCCAGATACGAAAATCGTCTCTGGGGGATTCGCCATGCCGCTCCACCCTGCCCGTCCGCGCTGGCCGTTGGTCACGCTGAGAGTCACCGCCGCGCTCGTCGCGCTCCTCGCCGCGACGCAGCCGTTTCTGGCCGGCGGGTTCCTGCAGGGGTTCTACCCCCTGCTCGACGCCCACATGATGGCCGCGATGATCCTTTCCACGGCCGTGCTGCTCTCCGTCGGCGCCGCGCTGCTGCTCTGGCGCCTCGGCGGCGGGCCCAGCCTCTTCGCCGTGCGGTACCTGGTCCTGCTGGTGTGCTGCGTCGCGCAGATCAGCCTCGGCTTCAGCCGGGTGCTGATCCTGCACATCCCGCTCGGGGTCGGCATCTTCGTGATGGCCGAGAAGTTCGTCGCCGACGTCTTCCGGTTCAAGCCCGAAGCCGCCGCGCCCGAAGCCGCCGAGCCCGCCGCAGCCGAGCCCGTCGCCGTCGAGGTGCAGGCATGAGCGGTGCGAACGCCTGGAGCCGGCGCAAGTTCCTCGGGGTGGGCGCCGCGGGCGTCGCCGGGGCCGGAGCGGTCGCGGTCGGACTGCCCGCGCTCGGCGCGCTGATCCCGGGCGGTCAGCCGGGCCTGCTGCTCGCCAGCCAGGTGCCGCTGCCCGCGCGCTACGCGGTGCCTCTGCCGCTGCCCACCGTGCTCGCGCCGGTGCGGACCGACGGCACCACCGACTACTACGAGATCACCGCGCGTCCGGGCCTCGCCCGGATCGTGCCGGGGCACGACACCGAGGTCTGGGGCTACCAGGGGATGTATCCCGGCCCCACCATCGAGTCGCGCTCGGGCCGCCGCACCGTGGTCACCCACCGAAACGAGCTGCCGCACCCGACCGTCGTCCACCTGCACGGCGGCCACGTCCCGCACGACAGCGACGGCTACCCGATGGACCTGATCACCCCACTCGGCGGGGGAACGGGCGGCCCGGGCGCCGGCGGCATGGCGGGCATGGCCGGGATGGGCCCGTCGGTGAACGTCAGGCCCGAGCGCGTCTACGACTACCCGATGAACCAGCGGGCCGCGACGCTCTGGTACCACGACCACACCATGGGATTCACCGGCCCGCAGGTCTACCGGGGGCTGGCCGGGTTCCACCTGGTCCGGGACGACGAGGAGGCCTCGCTCGGCCTGCCCCAGGGCGCCCGCGAGCTGCCGCTGATGATCGCGGACCGGGCCTTCGCCGCCGACGGCTCCTTCGCCTACCCGGCCCTGGACCCGGGCGAGGGCAGGCCCGGCGTCACCACGCCCTACATGAACGGCGTCCTGGGCGACGTGATCCTGGTCAACGGCGCGCCGTGGCCCTTCGCGCCCGTGGACCGTGCCCGCTACCGGCTCCGCATCCTCAACGCCTCCAACGCCCGCCGCTACCGGCTGGAGCTCGACCCGCAGCCGCCGGGCGGCGGCGGCCTGCTGCAGGTCGGCTCGGACGGCGGGCTGCTGGAGCGCGCGGTCGCGCACGACGGGATCGAACTGGCCCCGGCCGAGCGGTTCGACGTCGTCGTCGACTTCTCCCGCTACCCGGCCGGCAGCAGCGTCCGGCTGGTCAACCGGCTCGGTGGCGGCGGCACGGCCGAGGTGATGCGCTTCGACGTCGGCAGCGCCTTCGTCAGCGACGACTCGCGTGTGCCCGGCGGCAGGCTCGCCACCGTCGAGAAGCTGGACCCGGCCAAGGCCGTCGCCACCCGGACCTTCGTCTTCCAGAAGTCCCAGCAGAACTGGACGATCAACGGGCAGGACTACCAGCCGGGCCGCTCGCTGGCCTCGCCCAAGCTCGGGCAGATCGAGATCTGGCGGTTCGTCACCGACTTCCACCACCCCGTGCACCTGCACCTGGACCCGTTCCAGGTGGTCGGCCGCAACGCGGCGGACCCCGGGGAGTTCGACGCGGGGTGGAAGGACACCGTCGACGTGCTGCCCGCGCAGGGCGTGGAGGTCGCGGTCCGCTTCTCCGACTACGCGGGCCGGTTCCTGCTGCACTGCCACAACCTCGAGCACGAGGACATGGCGATGATGGCGGAGTTCACCACGGAGTGACACCTGAGTACCCGTACTCAGGCGCGTGAGCTGAGCCGTCGTCATCATTCGGACATGACGGGACGCAGAACGTGGCCGGTCGCAGTCGCCGGCCTGGCGCTGGTCGTCACCTCACCGGTGCTGACCTGGGAAGCGGTGGGGGACCTGAGTCTGCAGGGCTACACGCAGCTGGACTACGCGGTGCGGCCGCCGCGGCTGGGGCCCGGCACCACGCTCGCCCTGGGGCTGAGCGCGACGCTGGTGGGCCTGACCGCGCTGGCCGTGCTGGTCCTCGCGTTCGTGGAGCGGTGGGTGCGGCCGGGTTGGCTGCTGGTGGTCGGCCCGCTGGTGCTGGTGGGGGTGCTCGCCGGGCTGGTGGGACGGGTGATGACGGCGGGTGTGATCGGCGCCAACATCGGCGCCGGCCTGGCGGCCATGGCCTTCGTCCCGGTCGCGCTGATGCTGGTGGGGTTGGCCGGGGGCGCTTGCGTGTTCATGCTGCGCGGACGCCACCCGGTCTGACCGCCTCCTCGCCTCGCGTCTCTGACCGACTCCTCGCCTCGTGTCAGCGCAGGCCCGTCGCCGCCGCGCGGACCTCGTCGAGCAGGACGCGCAGGTCGTCCTCGGTCGTCGCGGCGTTGATCAGGCAGGCGCGCACGGCCTCGCGGCCGCCCAGCACCGTGCCGGTGACGAACGCGCGGCCACGTTCCTGGACGGCGACGCCGAGCGTGGCGTTGACGCGGTGGCGGGTCTCCTCGTCCGCGTCGGCCGGAGCCCAGCGGAAGGCGACGATGGAGGTCTCGACGGGGGTGAGCAGCTCGAGGTCCGGCGCGGCCGTCACCATCCGGCCGAGCTCGCGGGCGAGCGTGCAGCAGCGGGAGACGTCGCGGACCACGCCTGCGCGGCCCGCCGCCGCGAGCGTCGCCCAGACCTTGAGCGAACGGAACGGGCGGGTCTGCTCGATCCCGTACTCCGAGAACCAGCCCAGGCCGCCCGCCGCCTCGTCGCGCAGGTAGGGCGGCACCAGGCTGAAGGTGCCGCGCAGCTGCTCGGCGTCGCGGACCAGCAGGCAGCCGCAGTCCACCGGCACGCCCAGCCACTTGTGCGGGTCCAGCGCCAGGGAGTCCGCCCGCTCCAGGCCCGCGTAGCGCGGCGCGGCGACCGGGTCCAGCCGTCCGAGGGCGCCGTAGGCGCCGTCCACGTGGAGCCAGAGCTTCTCCTCGGCGCACAGGTCCGCGAGCGCGCCGAGGTCGTCCACGACGCCCGCGTTGACCGTGCCCGCGGAGCCGACGACCAGGAACGGCGTGAGCCCGGCGACGCGGTCCGCGCGGATCCGCTCGCGCAGCGCGAGCGGGTCGAGGTGGCCGGCGGCGTCGGAGGGCACCGTCACCAGATGCCGGCTGCCGAGCCCGAGCAGCTCGGCGGCCTTGCGCACGCACGAGTGCGTCTCGGCGCTGACGTAGCCGACCAGCGGCGGCAGCGCCACGAGGCCGTCCTCGCGCACGTTGACCCCGAGGTTCGCCGCGGCCCGGTTCCGCGCGGCGGCGAGTGCCACGATCGTCGCCATCGAGGCGCCGGAGGTCAGCAGCCCGCCCCCGGCCGGGTGCGGAAAGCCGACCAGCTCGGCGAGCCAGCGGACCACGGCCCGCTCCAGGTGCACGTCGGCGTGGTCGCCGCCGGCCGAGCTGGGGTTCACCGCGGCCGCGGCGAACTCCCCGAGGATGCCCGCGGGCGCGGGCGCGGCGTTGACCCAGCCGTAGAAACGCGGGTGGCCGTTGCCCATCGGGTAGGGCAGCACCTCCGTCTCGATGGCGCGTACGAGCGTGCCGAGGTCGGTGCCCTCCTCGGGCAGTGGCCGCTCCAGCAGCGCGTTCCGTACGTCCGCCGGCATCGGCGTCCACACGTCCCTGGCGGGCATCCCGTCGAGATAGTCGGCGATCATGTCGGCCACGTCGTGCGCGGCGGCCCGGAAGTCGCTGGTCATGGCGGACACTCTAGGACGGTGGGAAGTTGCAATCACCTCCAGGGGCGCGAGGCCCTACCGATGTGCGGCTCCGCCGCGCGGGCGCGAGCAACCACCCGGTGCGGATGGCCCTGCGCTTTGGGGACCGTCTGCTCGTCGGTGGCTTGTCGCGCAGTCCCTCGCGCCCCTGGGGAGTTGCAACTACTTGCGGGAGCGGAGCGTCAGCTTCGGGGCTCGCTGAGGGAGACGGAGTCGCCCGGGGGAGTCGGCCTGGGCCGGCGGGGTTCGCGGTCGCCGGACGGCTCCGGGCCGGCGTCCGGGCCCCTGCGGGGGCCGCGGCCGCGCAGGCGGTCGGAGACGAAGCGCATCGGCGCGCTGAGCGCGATCGCCAAGGGGTGGCGGGTCACCTCGAACCCCAGCGGGCGGTGCCGGTCCAGGCGGCCCCAGGTGCGCTCCAGGGGATACCCGATCAGCAGCCACAGCGGCGAGGTGGCGACGAGCACCGCGCCGATCGCGGTGCGCCGCCCACGGCTGGGCCTCGGGCCTCGGCGGACGCCGGCGCGGTACTGCGGCGAACGGCTCCTGCGGGGTTGCGGACTGTCTGATGCCATGTCACCCTCCCGTCCGGTCCAGGGTGCATCGCCCCGGCCGCCCCTGGCAAACAACGTGCTCATCGCGTGATCGCAAGGGAGACTGGAGTGGTCCGACCGGTCGGTTGTGGGAGAGGGGCACTGTGACCGTCGTCGCTGGGAGGCAGCCGATGGGCGAGCAGGGTGACGCGGGAGCGTCGCCCGCCCGGGGCGGGCGGCTGCGACGCCTCGCCCGGCGGGCGGCAGGGCCGCTGCTCGCCGCGTTCTGCGGCGCGCTGCCGGTGCTGATCTTTCCCGCGCCGGGGCTGTGGTGGTTCGCCTACGTGTGCCTGGTGCCGCTGCTGCTGGTGCTGCGCGCCGCACCCACGCCGCGCCGGGCCGCCTGGCTCGGTTGGTGGGGCGGGATCGGCTTCCTGATCGGCGTCATGAGCTGGCTGATTCCCTCGCTCGGCCCGGCCATCGTGGTCCTGGCGGCGTTCCTCGGGGCGCTGTGGGCGCCGTGGGGGTGGCTGGTGCGACGCCTCCTGCACGGCACGCCCGACGTGGGCCGCGCGCTCGCGGCCCTGGTGCTGCTGCCCGCGGGCTGGCTGGTGACCGAGACGGTTCGCTCCTGGCAGTACCTCGGCGGCCCGTGGGGGCTGCTCGGCGCCAGCCAGTACCAGCAGCACTTCGCGCTGCGGCTCGCCTCCGTCGGCGGGGTCTGGCTCGACAGCCTGCTCATCGTCGCGGTCAACACCGCGCTCGTCGTGCTGCTGGCCGCCTGGGGCCGCTCCGCCGTCGCCTGGCTGACGCTGCTCGGCCTCGCCGCCGGGGCGGCGGCTGCCACCGCCTGGGCGCCGGTGCCGCACGCCACCGGCCGGACGGCCGCGATCGGCGTCGTGCAGCCGGGCATGGGCGTCGCCGACGACGCCGTCTCCGACCGCACCGTCAAGGGTGCGCAGCTGACCGCGACACTCACCTCCCAGCACCCCGACCTCGTCCTGTGGGGCGAGAGCAGCGTCTCCTTCGACCTCGACGCCCGCCCCGACCTGGCCGCCAGCCTGGCCCGCCTCTCCGCCGCGACCGGCGCGGACCTGCTGGTCAACGTGGACGCGGTGCGGCCGGGCAAGGGCGGCATCTACAAGAGCTCGGTCCTGGTCGGCCCGCAGGGCCTGACCGGGCAGCGCTACGACAAGATCCGCCTGGTGCCGTTCGGCGAGTACATACCGCTGCGGCCGGTGCTCGGCTGGGTCAGCGACTTCTCCAAGGCCGCCGCCGTCGACCGGCGGCGCGGCGACAGCCCGGTGGTGATGACCGTGCCGACCCACGACGGCGGCACCCTGCGCGTCGGGCCGCTGATCTGCTTCGAGTCGGCCTTCCCCGACATGAGCCGGGCCCTTGCGCGGGACGGCGCCCAGGTGATCCTGGTCCAGTCGGCCACGCCCACCTTCCAGGGCACCTGGGCGCCCGAGCAGCACGCCTCGCTCGCCGCGCTGCGTGCCGCCGAGTCCGGCCGCCCGGTCGTGCAGTCGACGCTGACGGGCGTCAGCGTCGCCTACGACGCGAGTGGCCGGCAGGTGGGGCAGCGCCTCGACAAGAGCGCCTCGGCGGCCACCGTCTACACCGTGCCGCTGGTCGCCGGCAGCACGCTCTACGACCGGTTCGGCAACTGGGTGCCGGCCGGCTGCGCGCTGGTGCTGCTGCTCAGCGGCGGCGTCTGGTTCGTCGGCGTCCGACGCGGCCGGGGGCGGAAGCCGACCCCGAACGGCTGATCCGGACACCGTCAGCGCGCGATCCTGCCCGAAATCGGGCAGGATTCTTGGTGAACCGTCCGAGTCGTGCGTAAGGTCGTGCCTCGTGTCCCAGGCCAGCCACCCTCACGACGACCTGTTGCAGCACCTGCTCCGCACCACCGCGCTCCGGCCGGGCGAGGCCGCCCGCGTCGTCGCGGACGTGCTCGCCTACTTCGGCGAGAGCACCGAGGAGTACGTGCGCCGCCGCCACGGCGAGCTCCAGGCGCGCGGGCTGACCAACGACCAGATCTTCACCCGCCTCGGCCAGGAGCTGCGGCAGCGGCGCGTGGCAGCCCCAGAGCTGTCCGCGCGTCAGCTGCGCCGCCTGGTCTACGGGTGACCACCGAAGGAAGCGAACAGCGAGGAGTCGGTACCTATGTGCGGAATCGTGGCCTACATCGGCGGTAAGGACGCGGCCCCCATCCTGCTGGAGGGCCTCGCCCGCCTGGAGTACCGCGGCTACGACTCGGCGGGCGTCGCCGTCACGGGCAAGACCGGCGGGCTCAAGCTCGTGAAGAAGAAGGGTCGCGTCGCCGACCTGGCCGCCGCCGTGCCCGCCCGCTTCAAGGGGGCCACGGGCATCGGCCACACGCGCTGGGCCACCCACGGCGAGCCGAGCGACGCCAACTCCCACCCGCACCTGGACACCGCGCAGCGCTTCGCGGTCGTGCACAACGGCATCATCGAGAACGCCGAGGAGCTGCGGGCCAAGCTGGAGAGCGAGGGCGTGGTCTTCGCCTCCGAGACCGACACCGAGGTGCTCGCCCACCTGATCGCCGTCCACGCCAAGGACACCGACGAGCTGGAGGACGCCGTCCGCGCCGCGCTCTCCCGTGTGGTGGGCACCTACGGCATCGCCGTGCTGGACGCCGAGCGCCCCGACCGCATCGTCGTGGCCCGCAACGGCAGCCCGATCGTGCTGGGCATCGGCGAGAAGGAGATGTTCGCCGCCTCCGACGTCTCGGCGCTCGTCCGCTACACCCGCCAGGTCGTCCACCTCGACGACGGCGAGCTGGCGACGGTCCGCGCGGACGGCTTCAGCACCTTCACGCAGGACGCCCGGATGACCGCCAAGCAGCCCTCGACCGTGGACTGGGAGGAGGCCTCCTACGACACCGCCGGGCACGCGCACTTCCTGATCAAGGAGATCAGCGAGCAGCCGGCCGCCGTCGAGCGGACCCTCTCCGGCCGCGTCGACGAGCGCTTCGCCACCGCCCACCTGGGCGGCCTCAACCTCGACGCCCGCGAGGCGCGCGCCTTCCGCCGCGTCAAGATCCTCGGCTGCGGCTCCGCCTACTACAGCGGAGAGCTCGGCGCCCAGCTGATCGAGGAGCTGGCCCGGATCCCCGCGCACGCCGAGCCGGCCTCGGAGTTCCGCTACCGCAACCCCGTCATCGAGGCCGACACGCTCTACATCGCGGTCAGCCAGTCCGGCGAGACCTACGACACCCTCGCGGCGGTCCAGGAGATCAAGCGCAAGGGCGGGCGGGTCCTCGGTGTGGTCAACACCGTCGGCAGCGCCATCGCGCGCGAGTGCGACGGCGGCGTCTACCTGCACGCGGGCCCGGAGATCTCGGTCGCCTCGACCAAGGCGTTCACCTCGACGGCCGTCGCCTTCGCGCTGATCGCGCTGCACTTCGGCCGCGTCCACGACCTCTCCCCGGCGGACGGCCGGCGCATCTGCGCGGGCCTGAAGGCGCTGCCGGGCCAGATCCGGGAGATCCTGGCGCAGGAGGAGTCGATCGCCCGCCTCGCCGAGCAGTACGCGGGCAACGCCGGGATGATGTTCGTCGGCCGCGTCCGGGGCTATCCGGTGGCGCGCGAGGGCGCGCAGAAGCTCAAGGAGATCTCCTACGTCCACGCCGAGGCCTACCCGGCCAGCGAGCTCAAGCACGGCCCGCTGGCCCTGATCGGCCCCGAGCTCCCGACCGTGGCCCTGGTCCCGGACGACGAGCTGTTCGAGAAGAACCTCACCACGATGGGCGAGATCCGCGCCCGCCACGGGCGGGTCCTGATGGTCGGGCACAGCGCCCCGGACGCGAAGTACGCGGAGGACTACATCCTCGTGCCGAAGAACGAGCCGGAGCTCGACCCGATCCTCCTCGGCATCCCGCTCCAGCTCCTCGCCTACCACGCGGCGGTGGCGCTGGAGCGGGACGTGGACAAGCCCCGCAACCTGGCCAAGTCCGTCACGGTCGAGTAGCGGACGAGGCGGTGGCCGTTCCCCGCGGCGCGGGCCGCGGGGAACTCATGTGCCGTGCGTGACCGTCAGGTCGGCAGCGGTGTGGCTGAGGGAGAGGTGCGCGGTGATCAGCAGCGTGCCCTCCTCGACCTGGTAGTCCAGCGGGACGCCCAGGCGCCGCAGGGTGGCGATCATGCCGGTGTTCGCCGCGGTCGTCACCGCGTAGACGGTGTCCACCCCGGCTGACCGGGCCAGCTCGGTCAGGCGCTGGACCAGGGCGCCGCCGATGCCGTGGCGCTGCCAGGCGTCCTCGACCAGGACGGCGATCTCGGCGGCGTCCTCGTCCCACAGCAGATGGGCCAGCGCGACGATCGCGCCGTCCTCGCCCTCGACGGCGAGGGTCTGGCCGTGGCGGGGGTCGAGGAGGTGGCCGAGGTAGCGGTCGGCGTCCCCGACGGGGCCGTGGTAGCGCTGCCGCAGCGTCCGCGAGCTGCAGCGCTCGTGCATGGCCGCGGCGGCGACCCGGTCCGCCGGCTCCGCGCGGCGCACGGTGATCTCGCGCATGGTGTGCGCGGTGCGCTCACCGCTCAGCCGCAGCGTGCCTCGGTCCTCCGGGACGCGCGGGCCGAGCTGCGCGTCCAGCTCCACCAGCGCCCGTGCGCGGGCGAACTCGGTGGGAGTGAACGGGGGCTGAACGCGCGTCACCTCGATGGCGCCCCCGGCCGGGTCGCGCAGACGCATCACCGCGCCGTTCAGCTCGTCCTCCTCGATCCGCTCGCCGGGCAGCGAGCGGATCCGGCAGCGGCCGAACAACTGCCGCAGGGCCAGCGGCAGTTCCGCCGCGTCGTGGGCGGTGCGGGTGGCCATGGTGAGCACCCGGGTCGGGATGTCGACCAGGTCGTGCGCGTCGGCGCGCTCCAGCCAGACCTCGGTGCCGCCCGCCGCGACCAGCGCGCGGCTCAGCTCCTGCGGCGACAGGGCCGGCGCCGCCCGGACGACGAACTCGTCGACGGTCTCCTCGGCGAGGGGGTGCGCCTGCATGGAGACGATGTTGACGGGGATGTCGGCGAGCGCCCTGCACAGCGCGGCGAGGCTGCCGGGGGCGTCGGTCACCGTCACCCGCAGCCGCCACAGGGCCACCTCCTCCGGCGGTGTGGCGGCTGTCGGCGCGGCCAGGCGTTCGGCCGCGCCCGCCTCGGCGGTGGCCGCGGCGGAGGCGGCGGACGAGGAGGCGGCGGCGGACGAGTCCGAGGCCGAGGTGATCGTGCCTGGCGGGGCGTGGGTATGCCGATGGGTCCACCAGCTGTGCCACACCGCCGTGGCGACCAGTGCCAGCGCGGAGGCGAGCAGCAGCACCGGTCCGTCGTGACCGTGGACCACGACGTTCGCCACGAGGTCGGCGACCGCCACGGCGGCGAAGACGGCGGAGAGTTCGACGGTGTCGCGGCGCCAGCGGTGCCGGGAGGACGGGTGGGGCCGGGAGGAATGAGAGCGCTTCATGCCGTCATGTTGCCGAAGCAGTGTTTCGTGATCATCAACCCGTGATGAACATGGGTAGAAGGTTCACGAATGTCCGGAATTGCAGGTCAGGGCTCCGGATGGCACTGCCGGGGCATGATCGGCGGTCTCTCGAGTCCGCTACTAGTCCGTACGATCATGAAATCCAGCAGTCAGCGGACCCCATCCCAAGGTCAGGCCCTACTACACGCCGAGTAGAAGAAGAGAGGGTCCCGGCGCACCTCCGCGCCGGGACCCTCCCCATGTCTCCGCCCGCGCGGCCCGCGGGCGGATCCTCCCCATGCGATGGCACCCTCCAGCGCCACCGGACGGAAGTCCTTGTACCCCGTTCACGTGATCGTTTTCAGGGCGCCCATGATCGAATGTAGGCCGATTTACCACATGTGGTAAAGACGTGAAGGCAAGATCATTCCAGCGTTAGGAGCGTGCCCGACGACGCGCTCCCCCACTGGCTCCAGCAACACCGCTGGGCCGTAGGCGCGCTGATTCGCCAGCACCGACAAGCCGCCGGCCTGAGCCAGGTTCAACTCGCCGAGCGCGCCGGCATCGACCACAAGACCGTCAGCCGCGCTGAGAACGGCGTCTACGCGGTGAGCATCGACCAGGTCGCCCGCATCGCCCGCGCCCTTGGTGTCAGCTCTTCCGAGCTGCTCCCAGGCCGCGAATGAGCCGGTACAGGGCCGTACCCTCCCGGTGGCAGTCGCAGGAGCATGCCTGCTCCCGGCTCAGCTCCATCTCCCCGGCGCTCTGCGTGAACTGGCCTGGGCAGCGCCGGTGAAGCGTCGGCAGGTCGTCACCCAAGCACATCCCCGACCGGCTCACCGCAGGAGGTCCGGCGAGACGTAGGGGCGGATCTCATCGGCGCGACGGAAGTCCTCGGGGAACAGGCCGCCCCGTTCAGCGACGCGGAGCAGCTCCTGGAACTCTGCATCGGCGTGCTCCCGTGGCGGCGGGCTGACGATGTCGCCGCTCACGAGGCCACCGCCAGCAGCTCCAGCGCCGCGCGAAGCGCCGCAGCATCCACCAGCTCGCCCGGACGATCCGGATCCGGCGGGCACAACCAGTGCACCCCAGGCGGCTCGATCGTCGTCGCCCCCGGCACCCCGATGTACGTCGTCTCCCCGCGCGCCTCGCAGCCGCGCACCGACGGCCACGTCGCCGCAGTCCCCAGCGGCACCAGGAAGTACAGGCGCGGATTGTTCGGCGCCACATCCCAGATCACCGGCCCCGGACAATGCCCCGACTCCCGGTCGAGGACCTCCAGAGCGTCCAGGCCGGCGCGCTGAGGCACCACCACCACGTCCCACCAGCGGCCGGCGGGCAGCGCGCTGACAGTTCGGTCTGGGGGCATCCACGCCGGCCGGTTCGGCTGCTCGCTACGCATTGCCGTCGCCTTCCCTTCGTGACCAGCAACTTCTAGTCACAGGTTGGCGCGGAGGGAAGGCAACAACTAACCCAGCTGTGGGTTAGCGCAGTCCGAGCCAGTGGACGAAGTGGGCAAGGGTGTCCGGGGTGGCGCGCTTCGCCGACTGCAGCCCGGCCGCAGTCTCCCGGACCGTCGGCGAGAACTTCGTCTGCTGCGGAGCCAGCCTCTTCGCCTCCAGCAGCGACTTGAACGCTGCGTCGGCGCGGCCTGTCCACAGCTGCGCGCGCGCGATCTCCGCGTGATGGTGGGCCGCCCTCGACGCCGGCCAGTCGTCCGGCACCCGGATGCCCTTGGCTACCGTGAGGGCCTGCGCGTACTGGTCCTGGTCCAGCAGCACCGAGACGTGGTGCGCGGCCACGTTCGTGGGCCCGAACGACAGCCAGAAGACGCGCGTGGCCTCCCCAGTCAGGTCGGCGTACCGGCGTGCCTCCTCGATATGGCCGATCGCGGTGCCACCGTCCCGGGAGCGAGCGGCGAGGACCGCGGCACCGAGGTGCAGTTGCCCGGCAACCGCGTCCCGAGTCCGCGACGGCGCGGCCAGCGAGAGGGTCTTCTGGCCGACGTCGGCCAGGCGCTTCCCGGTGCGGTACTGGCCCGCCCGAAGGTAGGCGAGGGAGCGCAGATACTGTCGCAGCCCGGCGGTGGTGGGGTCGGAGGCGCGTTCGGCAGCCCAGGCCATACGGTCGAGGGCGATGGAGGCGAGGTCGTGGAAGCCCAGCTTCGTGGTGATGTCGAACGCGGTCCGGTACAGCGACGCGAGTGCCGCCCATGCGCGGTCGCTGGGTTGGGCGTGGGCCGCGGTGGTGAGCTCGTGGATCAGGGCCGGGAGCTCTGCGGCGGCAGTGCGCAGGTTCGTGGCGCGGACGAGCTCGCACATGCGGTCTGCCTGGTCGGCCAGGTCGGCCAGGGAGCGCGGTGTGATGGTGTCGTCGACGCCAAGGTCGTACACGTCGAGGGATTCGCGGATCGGCTGGATCAGCCCGTCGAGGTGCTCCTGCTGTAGCTCGGCCATGTAGGGCAGCCCGGACAGTTCTGCGACGGGCACGGACAGGGCGTGCGCGATCGCGGCAAGGACTGCGGGGCTGGCCTGCCGCGTACCCTGCTCGATCTTGAAGATGGTTCCGTAGTGGACGTGCGCGCGATCGGCGAGTCCGCGCTGGGTGTAGCCGCGCAGCTTCCGAATGCGGGCGATGCGTCTCCCGGTGTGCTCGACGTCGTTGGAGGGCATACTGGTCTCCGTTCCTGACTAGTCATCTGGAACGGTACCCGCAGCCAGGGTTGCGGGAACGGCAAACGCCCCCACCAGCACTCGTGCGGTGGGGGCGCTTGCTTGATCGGCCCCGCATGGGGTTGGCTCGGCGACATGAGCGCCCCCGTGCTGTACCTCCTCGGCTCCGCGGCCCCGCCGGTCCTCGACATCGCTTCGGTCGTCGAGCAGGCCCAGGCGGACGGCTGGGACGTGTGTGTCGGCCTGACACCGACCGCAGCGGACTGGCTCGAGGACGACCTGCCCGGCCTGGAGCAGCGCACTGGCCACCCGGTGCGGTCCCGCTACCGGCGTCCGCGCGAAGCCGACGTGTGGCCGGCTGCGAGCGTGGCCTTGGTCGCCCCGGCCACCTTCAACACCCTGAACTGCTGGGCGCAGGGGATCACCCGTGCTTTCATCGTCGGGTTCGCAGCCGAGGCGATCGGCAAGGGTATCCCGCTAGTGACCGTGCCGTGCGTGAACCAGGCGTTCCTCGCGCACCCGCAGTTCCCGCAGAGCATCGAGCGGCTGCGCGGCGCGGGAGTGCGGGTACTGCTGGGGGAGGGCGGCTTCATGCCGAACGCGCCGGGGACGGGGAAGCCGAAGGACTATCCGTGGCTGGCCGCGCTCAGCGCGGCGCGCGAGGCCCTTCCAGGCTGAGACTGCGCCGTCCCTGGGTGCGCCCCACACCCACCCAGGGACGGCAGCTCTTACTTGTGCGGCGTCACCCACGCCGCGATCGACGCGATACCGCCGAGACTCCCCAGCACCCCAAGGACCGGCAGCGGCCAACGCCGCTCACGCGCCGCACCCAGCTCCTCCTCGTGGCGCTCCTGAGTCGTCCCCAGCGCCTTCAGCCGCTCGTCGACCACGTCGAACCGGCCGTCGAGCTTCGCGAAGCCAACCTCCATCGCCCGCCGCAGCTCCTCCAGCTCACTGCCCGCCACCGGTCGACCCCTTCGGCGCAGCGGGCATCAGCCCGGCCGAGTTCGGGTCGCCGACCTTCCGGGAGATCAGCCCCTTGGCCGTCATCGCCGCGGCGGCGAGCGCCGACACCGCCGCCGAGGTGATGTGCGGCATCGTGTGCCAGTGCCGCCCGCCAGCGATGAGCAGCCCGACGAAGCTGCACGCCCACGTCGTCGCGACCCGCTCGGCCAGGTCCTCCCAGAAGCGGCGGCTCATGAGACCTGGCGCCCGACCACGTACCCGAGCAGCTCCACCGTCGGCTGCAGCCGCACCACGTCCACCGACCCGTCGGTCGGCAGGGTGATGACGAGCTTCCCCGCGTCCGGGCCGACCGGGTGCGACGCGGCCGTCTGCCAGGCGCCGCGCTGGTGGAGCGCCACCGAGACCGTCCCGGCCGCTTGGCCGGTCAGGCACAGCCACATCGGGCCGTTGCGCGCGCCGCCGCCCGGCGCGGCCTGGGTGCCGGCGGGCTCGACCGGCACGTCGACGGTGGTGTTGGCGGCGATCGGGGGCAGGTACGCGAGCATGTCGTCCTCCAGCAGGGTCGGAGCGGGGGGCTTGGGCGGGGTGGGGCGCGGGTACTGCCCGAAGTCGGGTGTCTCCGCGGTGTCGTAGTCGGCGCCCCCGTTCAGCGTCATGCCGCCGGGCTGCCGGATCGTCGCATAGGGGGCCCACAGGCCACCGGACCAGGCCACGGTCTGCCACAGGTAGGGGATGCCGTAGGCGTGGGCGCCCTCGATCACCTTGAGGCCGCCGTACGCCCCGGTCTGGGCGAAGCCGAGCACCGAGAAGACACCCTGGAAGTACGCGGCAACTGGGCCCCACCCCGTGTCGGTGTCGACAGCGAAGTGGACCGGGACCGTATCGGGCAGGCCGACGCTTGCCCGCTGCGCCCGGGCAGCCTTCGCGTCGTCGACCCCGGCCTGGAAGCCCTGCAGCGCGCGAGTCGCCGCGTTCTCCCAGACAGTAACGATGCCGAGGTTCGCCGCGACGTAGTCGGTGACCTCGGTGGCGGTGAGGTTCTTCGTCACGTCGCTCGAGAAGTAGCGGGCCACCCAGGTTGCGCCCGTGGCCTTGATCTGCGCGATCGTGGGGCGCGCCCACGCGATGTCGATGCCGGTCTGCTGGCCCATCAGTCCTCCGTGGTGGGGGCGGTGGTGGTCTGCTGGTGCGCAGCGAGGATCTCGGCATGCCGCCGCTCCGCCGCCGCGTCGGCGCGCCGGTGGCGCCGCTCCGCGACCAGGTGGGACACGACGAACCCCGGCAGGATGATGACCATCTGCGCCTCGAGATTCCCCAGCATGTCGCTCATCCGGAAGAGGCACAGCCACACGTCGAGCGCGGTCAACGCCGTCCCGGCGACGATCCAGCCGGCCCGGTTCACCGTTCACCGCCCTCGGTCGTCGGGACCCCCAGGTGCTCGCACACACGCATCAGCAGCTGGTGGTCGTGCGTCGCCAGCTCCGCGCTGATCTGGTCGGCACGCTTCGCCGCGATCAGCAGGATCGCCCCCTGCAGCCCCGCCAGCGTCGACAGGGCAAGGTTCAGCAGGATGAAGGGGTAGCGGTCCCAACCGAACGCCGCCAGGGCGTTGACGCCCATCCAGAGGGCCATGAACAGGCAGAAGCCGCCGACGAACGCCCACGAGCCCATGCCGTTGCGCATGAGGTCGGCCGCGCGCTCGCCGCGGGTCAGATCGCGGCCGGCGCGAACGCCGGGATGCTCGTGCCAGCCCATCCGCGCCTCCATCTCTGTTCTACGTGTAGATGTAGATTCCCTGATCATGTCACGTCACGCCACCTGTTGGAGCGTCAACCACGACCCCGCGCGCACCGTGGTAGACGTCGCCGAGGACGTGTTCTGCGCCCACTGCAGCTTGCACGTGCCCGTCGTCGACGTCACCAGGTAGCCGCCCAGCCTGGCCGCCATCGTGATCGACGACCCGTCCGAGCCCACCGATTGCGGATTTGCGAACTGGGGGCCGAAGAAGTTCACCGACCCGGTGGCCGAGGTGACGTTGACGCCCATCGGCGTCCAGTTCGACGAGCTGATCGTGCCGGTGTAGTTCATCTGCATCTTCAGGTCACCGGTGCCGGTCGCTGCCCCGGAGTAGAGGATGAGTCCGTCGAGGAGGAACGTCCCGGTACCGGTCAGGACAATCTGCAGGTCGGGGTCGTCGGCGAGCGTGGTACTGGACGTGACGGTGGTCGCGCCGGGCTTGAACGCGAAGAAACGCTCCATCTGCAGGAGCCCGGCAGCGGTGATCTTCTGCCCGGCCGCCCACGCTGGGAACTGCGTCGCCGTCATCGTCTACCTCACATCGTCAGGATTGCAGGCTGGTACAGGGACACCGCCGTGCCTTGGGCCTGCGGCTTCACTACGCCGTTCACCGACCGGATCACCGTGAGCGGCTGCGGTGAGCTGGCGGTCACCGTCGAGTCGACGACCATCGTGATGTCCCACGCCCAGAACGTCACCCCGCTGCCGGGCGTCGACCCCCATCGGAAGCGGGGGAGCGCCTGCGACGTCGATGCGGGCGCGGTCAGATCCTGTGTCAGGAACGTCCACACGCCGGCCGGGACGGTGCTCGGGTTGCCGAGGACTGAGCTGAGGAAGGCGCCGGTGTTGTCGTAGGCGTCGAAGCAGACGCGGGCGTCGGTCCAGCCCTGGGGGCTGTAGACCCAGCAGCCGACGGTGTAGGTGGCGGCAGGGGTGACGGTGCCGACGCCGGTCTTGGTGAGGGCGTTGATGCCGCCGGAGGCCTGCCCCGCCCCTGGGGTGATCATGATGGGGGTGAAGCCGGTGACGTACTGGTAGGTGCCGTCGGGGGTCGCGGTGCTGTTGCTGGCGGTCCAGTTCGTCAGGCCGGCGGTCATGAGCGGGTCGGTGGTGAGGTTCGTGCCCGGGGAGACGGCGGTGACGCGTTCGCCGCCGAGGCTGAGGTCGAAGGGGTAGTCAGCCAGGTTGGTGGTCCATGTCGGCGACGCCGAGTTGGTAGTCGCCAGCGACAGGCTCGTAGCGGCCGCGGTCACAGGCGCGGCGAGGGTCGTGCCGTCGGTGTCGGCGTGCCCGAACGTCGTGTCATCCGACACCGCGACCCGGTAGCCGGACTCCGGCGTCGTATTCCACTGAATGTGGTGCAGGAACTGATCGAACGTCTCGGTGTAACCGATGACGAGGGCGCTGATGGTGTCCGGCGGCAGCCACGTGGGCGGGTTCGCGATCGAGAGGCGGTCGCCGGGCATCAGCGCGAGCGCGTCCGGCCGCAGCACCGGCGACCCGGTGATGGCCGGCCGCGCCAGCTGCACGCCGACGCTCGGGTAACGCGGCTCGGCGACCGTGCCGAGGTGAAGCCGCCGCCCGGCCTCGTCGGCGGTCTGCGCGTCGTACTGCACGTTGACCGTGATCGACGTGGCGTAGGTGCCCACCCCGGCCGGAGGCGCCTGCGTGTTGAGCGTGCCGCTGGTCTGGACGGCGCGAGCGAAGGAGCCGTTGAGGCGGGTGACGGTGATGTCGTTCCGGGTGTAGGTGTCGTCATCGACGGGCTTGGGCACGTCCATGAGCTGGGCCTGTGCGTAGTCGAGGGCGAGGACCGCGCTCGTCTGGTTCTCGATGGTGTCGCGGACACGGTAGCCCAGGCCCAGCCGGTCGGTGAGCTCGAACATGATGCCGCCGTCAGCGTCGACGCACTCCTGCAGCAGGTCCAGGAACGCCCCAGAGTGCATGGGCCCCATGTTCGGGCCTAGCGCCCCCGAGGGGGAGTTCCAGACGATGTGGTAGTTGATGCCCACCAGCGCGCACAGGTTCCCGAATCGGACCGCTGCCAAGTCACCCGGGCTGCCCTGGTAGTTGATGATCGCCAGGGTGGACGATTCGGCCGCCACCGCGATGTGACCGATGGCCGTCCCCGTCAGCGCCCCCGTCGGATTGACCTTCACCGAAATGAGCCGGCCAGCAGTGTAGGTTGCCCCTTCGATCTCCAGGAAAACGCTGCTGCTGCCAGGAGTGCCATTCACAGGCTGCAGGGTGATCCCTATGAACACGTTGGACGCGTCAGCCTGCTCGACGTCGAGACCGACAACGATCGGGACGCCGTTGACCGCGAGGGACGCCACACCCGTGTCGAGTTGCACCACACCGGCACCGTCGCGGGCGCGCGCCCCAATCTGGCCGCCGCTGCCGCTGGTGTAATAGATCTCGTAGGTGAACGTGCCGGTGGACGCGACAGAGAGCAGCGTCTGGGACGATTCGCCGCCGGACGCGACCGCCACGTAGCAGGTGAGGCCGCTCAGCGTGGTTCCGGCACTGACCTGCGGCGTGTAGTTGGGGATGCGGCCGTACGCGCCGGAGCCGGTGGTGAACGACGCGATCGGGTCGGAGGCGGTGATGCCCGAGTACCCGGCCAGCGACGGCGCGCCCGTGATCGTCATCGGCTGCACGCCGGACACCCCGGCAGCGAACTGCGTGGCCCCCGAGGCGTCCTCCATGGGCCAGTACGCGACCGCCTGACGCCCCGGGATCGGGTTGGCCCAGTAGACGTACGGCGCCGAGCGGAGGGGCGCTTGGCCGGTGCCCAGGCGCCGCAGGATGCCAGCCGCCTGTACGTCGACCCATGCGTCCGCGCCGGTGCCGTCCCAGTCCTGCGGCCACGAAGCGATCTCGCCCCAGAACCGGTAGCTCTTGGTGTTGCCGGACTGCACGCTGATGCGGCATGGCGTGTTGCGGTCGATGATCCCGTAGTACGGGCCCAAGGGATTCCGCGGGCTGAAGCGCCCGTCGCGGTTGTCGAGGCGGAAGCTGGCGGTGGCCGGGTTGGTCTTCTGGTTCTCGTCCGGCTGCCCGCGCGTGACCTGGATGCCCTGCTGGTAGCGGACGAAGCTGCTGATGTCGATCCAGCCGCCCGCATAGATCTCGACCTGCGGGCCGCCAGTCGGTTGCTCGCCGCTGCCGCCGGTCGGGCCCACGACGGAACCGAGCGGGCCCGGGCGGTTGTGCATGCGCCGCTGCCACGCCATCGCCTGAGCTGCAACAGCGGTCATGACCCCCTCCTCCTACTCGTCCCAGCAGACCCAGCAGAGCATGTTCACTGCGGCCGCAAACGTGACGCGCACCCTCAGGAACTTCGACACTGCGATGATCGGCCGCTCGTCGGGCATCCACTGGTAGTCGTAGTTGATCGGCTGCGCGCCGGCCGTTGAGGAGATCTGGTCCGTGTCGAAGGTCCGCACTGCTGTCGGCGTGCCCTCGTTCGTCGAGGTGTAGCCCGTCGCCGATGTGCCCAGCGTCATCAGCGATGGGGGGGCGTTCGGGTCCAGCGGCTGCACACCCGACGCACTGTGGGCGGTCACGGTCGCGGCCACGTCCGTCTGGATCAACTCGATCGTTGCCGTCCCCGACCCCGGCACCGCCGAGAGCGTGTACCCCCACGAGATCAGCTGGCACTGCCGCGTGGACGGCGTCGCAACCTGAAGCATCGTCTTGATGGTGGTGCCCGTCGTGACCGGCACGATCGCCGCCGTCGTCGGCATCGCCGCGTTGAAGCACTTGTACCTATGCACCGTCAGTACCCCTGTCCAAGAGCCGTCTGTACGTTGCCGCCACGGATGCGGACCGTGTTCCGCAGCCACGTCAGCAGGTTGGCGTCACCGCCGGTGAACTCCAGCACGATCCGCGTCTCGCCCCCGCTGCCTGCTTCGGCGAGCATCCTGCGCGTCCCACCCGCGGGCGTCACGGACGAGCCCGTCGGGAGCTTCACCAACTCCGGGCCCTGCTCACCCACCAGGACCATCCCCGACCGCGCGCCACCGGAGGCTGCGGCGGAGACGACGCCGCCCGCCGCGTAGTTGAAGCCTGTCGTGCCCGTGACGGTGTGCCCGGGGCCCTGGTAGCCCTCGACGACGCCGTTGTAGTAGATCGTGACGGTCTTGCCGTGCAGGCTGTCGATCGCGCTCTTGGCGGCGTCGATCTTCGCCGTCAGGTCTGCGATGTTCGCCAGCAGAGCCGCGCGCTTCGACGCCGGTACAGACGCCAGCTGGGCTTTCGCCGTGTTCAGGGACTGCGTCCACGCGCCGATCTGCATCGTCAGCGTCTTCGTCTGCGTGGCAATCTTCATACTGTTGTTGAAGCTGTCGACCGTGTTGATCGCGCCCTGCATCTGCGTGTCCAGGCTGGCCGCGAACGCGTGAATCGACGCGTCGGCAGACTTGACCTGACCGCCGACACCGGGAATCCAGCCGAACAGCTTGACTGCCGCGTCGGCCTGGAACTCGAAGAACCCCAGGACCGCGTCCTGGATCTGCTGGATGGCCACCAGGGCGAGGTGCGCGCCGAGTGATGCGGCGGCGCCCATGTTGGACCAGAACTCGGCGATGATCTCGCGCGCCAGCAGTGACTTGTTGTAGAGGATGAAGATGCCCGTGGCGAGCGCGCCGACAGCTGCGATGGTGATGCCGACAGGGTTGGCGTCCATCGCGATGTTCAGCAGCCACTGCGCGGCCGTCCACGCCTTCGTCGCCGTCTCGACCAGGAAGATCGCGCCTTCCATGCCGAGTACCGCGGTCTTGTAGGCGAGGTAGCCGACGACGATGCCCTGCACGACGCCCTGGTTGTTCTTCAGGAAGCCGGTGAAGGCGATCAGTGCGGGGTTGATCACGTCCTTGAGGACCGTCGATACCGCGACCAGCGACGCATAGCCCGTGCCACCCAGCACCTGAAAGATCGACACCGCGACCGGGTACAGGTTCTGGAGGATCTGCCACCACTGCTGCATCACCGGAACCACGTACTGCTTGGCGATGTCGCCGAGCGTCTTCATCACCGGCGACCCGTTGTTGCCGATGTAGATCATCAGCTTCGTCAGCACGGGCAGCAGCTTCATGCCGATGCCGATCATCAGCGACTGGAAGCCCGCATCCAACTGGCGCACCTGCTGGCCGAAGGTGTTCTGCACCAGCGCGAAGCCCGCGACCTTCCCCGACGCGTCAGCGGTCGCACCCGCCATCGCCTGGATCGTCGCCGTCGTCGCCGCACTGTTCTCGCCCGTCGTCGCCAACGCCGCGTTCGCGCCAGCCGCCGTACCCATCAGCAACTTGAGGGCCGCCGCGTAAGCGGGCGTTCCGACCTTCCCGGCGCGCTCGGCAATGGTCGACGCGTAGTTCATGGCGTCGGTCAGCCCGTTCGGGCCGTTGAGCTTGTCGTGCAAGGTCTGCATCGACCCGCCGAGCTTGTCGAACTCCTTCGTCATCGGCGTCGTCGGGTTCAGCAGGCTACGCAGCGCCTGCGCCAAGTTCTGGGAGGCACGCTGCGCCGTGAAACCATGGTTCGTCATCTCCGCGAGCGCCGCGCCCACATCGTTGAAGCTGATGCCAGCCGCCGAGGCAGCGGGGACGATCGAGGCGAACGCCTTGGAGAAGTCCTCCAAGTTCACCTTGCCATGGCTGATCGCAGCCACCATCTTCGACGTCACGTCAGCGGCCGCCGACGCCTTCAGGTGGTAGTCCACCAGCACATCGGTGAGCGCCTTGGACACGTCCGTGACGTCGGCGTTCTCGGTGACCGCGCCCTCAGCCGCAGCCTGCAGCACCTTCAGGCCGTCGGCGCCGTGATAGCCCGCGGCTTCGACGTAGTACATGGCTTCGGCGAGCTTCTGGGCGCCGATGCCGACCTGCCCGGCCATGGCGAGCATGCCGTCCTGGACGAGCTTCAGGTTGGAGCGCTGCTCGCTGGCCGAGGTGACGAGGCGAGTGGTGGCCAGCTGGTAGTTGGAGGCCATCTTCACGGCCTCTACGCCGACCGCGACGAGCGCCGCCCCCGCGACGGCGCCGGCGCCCAGCATGGCCTCCTTCATCGAGACACCGTCGGCCTTGGCCTCGGCGAAGGCCTCCTTGGACATGTTCTTGCCGGTGATGAGGATCTCGACCAGGTTCGCCACTACATCACCTCCTCACTCTGCTCCAGCCGCCCGAGGGCGGCGATCTCCAGCAGCTGCAGCACACCCACGTCCTCGGCGAGCACCTCGCTGGGCAGCTTGTGCCAGCGGTCACACAGGCCGATCACGAACTCGGCGTGGGCAAGCTCTCGAGGCTTGTCGGCAACGTCTCCGTCGGGATGGACACCTCCAGCGGCTGCGGCGTCTCGCCACCGCTGGAGGCGCTCGGCAAAGGGGCAGCCACCGCCGACGCGGCCGCAGCCCACGCCTGCTGGATCTGCAGCACCACACCGAAGTCGAGGCGCTTCAACCCCTCGAGCGTCGTCGGGATCGGACCCTGCTCGTCTTCGAGGTCCCAAGACACGAGCCGGTCAGCGACGAGCTGCAGCTTCGCGTCGACGACCGCGTTGATCTGCGACGGGTCGTCGGTCGAGGCATCGAGGGTCTCCGCCTCGGCGATGCTGAACGAGCCGATGACGATGCTCGCGCCGTCGAGCTCGGTGCCGGCGCCGAAGGTGAGCTTGAACTGCTTGCGCTGGAGTACGAATCCCATGTGGGGCGGGTCTCCTTAGGACCAGGTGGGGACGACGCCGTTGGCCAGCGAGCCGGGGACCGTCCATGTGAGGTCGCCGGTGTTGGCACGGGTCAGCTGGTAGTCGGTGAGCACGACGGTCGGGCTGAGTGTCTTGCCGTTCTGCACGTTGGTGACCAGCCGGTTCACCGACGTCGACGAGATGGTCTTGAAGACGTCGTGCTCGCGGTTCGCGGCCGGGTTGAAAACGCCGGTCATGGAGATCGTGAAGTCCGCGAGGACCAGCAGGCGCTCGTTGGCGGACTTGTCGATGCCGGTGACGTCCTGCACGGCCCTGGGGGTCGCCCACTGCAAGTTGGTGATGTCGTTGCGGATGTCCTGCTGGCTGTTGCTGGCGTCGTCCACGCTGAGCGTGGTCCAGCCCAAGCCTGTGACCTTGGCCATGGCGGCTATCCCTTCTGCTGGAGGTCGGCGAGGCGCTGCTGGTGCTCACCGAAGTCGTCGTTCCACGTCTGACCGGACACGCGGTCGACGCGGCCGGTGGGGTTGCCGCGCGTGTCGCCGTCGCGGATCACGTACAGCTCCTCCCGCTCCACCCGGGCCCGGTGCTCGGTGGCGCGGAAGCACGCCTGCCCGGCCTCGAACACGAGCCACGTCTCGCCCGGGCGGACGGCGAGTTCGGTGAAGCGGCGGCCGGTCTGGCGGGCCCAGACGCGCTGTTGCTCGTTGAGGATCTCCAGGCGGACGCGCCAGCCGTGCAGGTAGTCCGGGCAGTCGACCTCGGCGCACGTGGCCTTGCGGAAGTGCGTCCGGATCGGTGCGTGAATCGAGTAGGTCTTGTAGCCGCGCGGGTCGAGCAGGGGCATCAGAACACCACCCCTGCGACGGGGTTGCGGTTCAGGACGACCGCGAACGTCGCCGAGGTGAAGCCGCCGGACGTGGTCGTGGTGACGCGCACGTAGCGGCGCAGCGTCGCCGTGTTCGCCGTCGCGAGGCGCTGCCACGTCCCTGCGGCGGTCGTCGCCGTGAAGACGAGCCCCGTCACGTCCGCGAACGTGCTGTTGTCCGCGCTGTCCTGCACGTGCACGGTGACGTCCGTGCCAGTGAACGCCGTGCACTGCAGGTACGCCTGCCCGCCGAACGCCGACTGCAACGTCCACGTCCACGTCGGCGCCACCGTGTACGTCAGCGTGATCGTCCCCGACGCCGGCACCGTGTACGTCCCCGCGCCCGTACCGACCGTGACGCCGTTGACGACGACCGCCGTCATCGTGCCACCCGAGATCACCACGGTGGCCGGCAGCGGGGAGGTGTTCGTGACCGGGGTCAGCGACGCCGGGACGGACGGGGTGGAGAATCCGGCGCCCTGGTCCAGGCTGGTGCCGTTCGTCGCCGCGGTGTCGGTGCGCAACCCTGCGGTGAGCTGGACGCCCCATTCGAGGCCGAAGCCGTCGCCCTGGCCCTGCACGGTGATGAGCAGCGACCCGTCGGTGGCCCTGGTGGGGTCGTAGTTGATCTGCTTCGCCTCCAGGCAGGCCGCCGGGTTGCCGAGCGTCGTGCCGCGGGCGTACGTCATCAGCGTGTCCGCCGTCGGCAGCGCCGACAGGACCGGGTGCGCCACCGTGGGGTCCATGAAGACGGTGAGGTCCATGGTGCCGTCGCGGTGCCCGTACAGGCGGCTGTTGGCGGACTGCGTGATGTCCGTGGAGTCGAGGACCGCGATCGGCGACGCGACCTTCACGGTCTGCACGTCACCCGAGATGTCGTTGCCGCCCACCCAGAACGCATCGCCGAGGCCGGATTGCTTGGTCATGCTGCCTCCGTCCAGAGGTCGTCAACGATGAGCGGGAGGGTGATCTCGACGATCCGGTACATCACGCCGCCCTGGTCGATGTAGCCGGACTGCGCGCTGATCGGCGTCCCGCCGGCCATGCCGAGCAGGTCGATGGCGTTGCTGTTGCCCTCGAGGGTGAAGCCGCCGATGTAGGAGGCGAGCAGGGCGTCGCAGGCCTTGAGCAACGCGGGGTCGATGCCGTCGGTGGGCTGCTGCGCCCACGTCGTGCGGATCCTCACCTTGTAGGTGAGCTTGAACGACACCACGTCGAGGCCCGAGCGGTTGGCGAGCAACTCGAAGCCGCTGAACACGATCTCGCACGTGGTCCCGGTGCCCGGCGGGTTCTTGGCCTCGTGGCTGTTGACGGCGTCGAACGCGCCGAGGACCAGCGCCGCGTCGGAGAGCGCACTGGTGATGGAGTCGATGGAGAGGCTCACAGCTCGTGCACCGTCCGCTCCAACCAGGCCTGGACGATGGCCTTCTGCTTCTGGGCGATGCTGTTCTTCGTCTTGCGGTAGATGTGGTAGCCGGGGAAGCGCGTGACCGGGGAGTTGCGGGAGCCGACGCCCTCGAGCCACGGCCCGTAGATCACGCCGCCGTCATTCAGCGAGTAGCTCGTCGGCGACAGCGGCGTGAGGGTGGTCTTCGACGTGTAGTAGCCCGTCGGGTTGATGAACGTCGCTTCCTCGGTGATCATCACCTGGAAGCGGGCATAGTCGGCGACCTCGTGGATCGCGCCCTGCAGCGCCTTGTCGAGGATCGGCGTCGCCAGGCCCTCGACGGTCGGCCCGTGCAGCTCAACGTGGATCGTGCCCTGCCCCTCGGCGGCCATCAGATCACCCGGATCCTGGCCTTGCGGCCGTACAGGGTCTCTGCCTCATCCCACAGGTCCGCCAGCGCGGAGCCGAGGTGGGCCATGGCTGCGGCACCTTCGCCCTGTGGGTCGCGGTAGCCGCCGGTCTCCTGGAGCACGCGGTTGGCCGACTCGGCGACGGCGAGGTCGCGGAGCAGCGACGGGATCCGCCACACGCCGACCGTCGCGTTGCTGGCGTGGGTGGCGGCGGTGGTGCCGAGCTGGCCGCGCAGCAACGTGAGGGTCCGGAAGGTGTAGATGTGCGTGCCCGTGCTGTGCGTGGCCAGCACGGTGCCGTCCCACGCCCGCTTGACGGTGATCTGGTTGCCGGTGATGTCGACGATCAGCATGCGCTCGCCGTCGATCTGGATGACCTCGTCGACGTGGAGCTGCGTGCCGTCCGTCACCGTGGCGACGACGTCGGCCTGCGCTGCGGTTGTGAGGCCGGTGAGGTTCGTCTGCCCGGAGTCGTTGGACGACCGGTCGGAGACGAGCATCCGCTCGGTGTCGACGATCAGCAGATCCCCGACACCCACCACGCTGCCGTCCGACACCACCGCAGTGGTGGCCGACGAATTGATGCTGGCCGGGATCGTGCCGCCGGGGTCCGTCTGCAGCCAGAACCCGAACGTGCCGGTGACGCCCACATCCCGCTGCGGGGTGGGCCCGGCGCCGAAGCTGTAGCTCAGGTCGCGGCGCAGCTCCATGTAGCGGTACGGCGGCCCACTGTTGATCGGCTCGACGTTGCAGGCGCTGACGGGGATCTGCACGCCCGTCAGCGTGCCGCCGGCCGTGCCAGTGCTGACCGCTGTCGGTGGCGCGGCGAGGAAGTGCTGGTCAAACCAGAGCCGCCACGGGTAGGCGTAGGAGAAGTTCGGCCAGTCGAAGTAGTACGTGGCATCCGTCGGATGGAACTTGAGGTGCATGTGCGCCTCGATGTTCCTGGCGGCGGACTGGATGGCGCGGTCGATCTGCCAGTTGTGGCGCGCGGTCTCCATCACGTCCAGGGCGCGCTTCACGTCCTCGCGGCGACACAGGCACGGGGTGGTCACTGCCATGTCAGCTCCCACGCCTCGTCAGCCGCCTCCAGGAGGCCGCACGAGGCCGGACGCCAGGCGCCCCAGGTCCAGACGCCGTGCCGGTCGACGGTGAGGGCGTGCCGCTCCGTGAGGTCGACGCCGAGGACGGTGCCGGTCCCGAGCGCGCTCGCGGGGCGCGCCGCCGCGAGTCGGGCCCCGCCGAGGCCGAACACCCCGGCGGCCTCGATGGTGGCCTCCAGCGTCGCCCCCTCATCCGGGCCCGTCGCGGTGAGCCAGTACAAGGCCAGCACGTCCGCGTCCGACACCGCCCGGCCCGCGAGGCGCGCCGACGCCGCGAGCGCCTCCGCAGCGCAGCACGCCACATCCGCGAGCGGCGACCACTTCGACGCCTTCGCGTGATGCGGGTGCTTCTTCACCGCGTGCACGTGCGCCGCGGCCACCGCGAGCGATGCGCCCGGGTCCACGAACGCGCCAGGCGCGGACGCGGCAGGGGGGACGACCGGGTTGTGCTTGGCCGTCTTGTGGTGCTTGTGCGAGCCCGCGTGCTTCTTGACGTGGCCTTTCGCCTTCATGTCGTCCTCCTTCCAGGGTGGTTACGGGAGCCCGCTGTAGCTGCCGGGGCCTTCGGCGACGCCGTCGAACAGTCCCGCCGGCGGCTCGGGGCGGTCCCAGTCGCGCGGGTACTGCCAGCCGTCGTACGAGCAGAACCAAATCCCGGTCTCCGATGGCGGCCCCGGCAGGAGCGGCTCGCCGTCGTTCGGGCAGTTCGTCGGCGGCCCCACCACGTAGGGGTCTCGCTCGAACTCCGCGCGCGCCTGGCGGCGGATGTCGAGCAGCTGCTGCCAGCTCACGGCGTGGCCGTGTCGGCTGCGGGAGGCGGTTCGTCAGCGGCCACCGTGGCCTGGACCTCGGCCGGGGCCGGGGTGGCAGGAGACGCGGCGTCGGCAACGACAGGCGTGGGGGCCTGGTCGGCGTAGGCCTCGGGGATGTGGCGCTGGCCCTGGCCGCCTTCGGAACCTGAGAGGGTGTCGCCCTCCTCATGGCCGGCCGCGCCGCACTGGGGGCAGGTGAGCAGGCCGACCGCGCGCCGGGCGGTGCAGGCGATGCAGGTCCACAGGCTCATGCGCTGGCCCCCTTCTGGGACGTGGTGGTGGGTGCGACGTCCGGTACGGCGGCGGGCGGCTCCACCGGGGCCGGGACGGGCGTCGGGACGGGCTCGGCCGGGGCCTCGACCACCGGCTCGGGCTCTTCGACAACCGGCGCCGCCTCCGGCTCGGCAGACGCGGCAGGCGCGACGTAGCCGGGCTGGTCCGGCAGGGCGCGCGCGTCCGAGACGCCGCCGCCCACAGAGATCCTCGCCATCGTGTCCTCCTCCTCGGGTGGCTGCGACGCACCACCGGGCACGCCGCAGCCATCGGCATCAGGCCGGGCTGACCTGCGCACCGTTGTCGAGCGGGATGTAGATCAGGTCCCACTGCACGGAGCCGGTGTCGGACGCGGACGTGGTGACCGTGATCGACCCGGTGTTGATGACCCACGCGGCGTGGCCGGTGGACTGCACCGGCGCACCGGCGTTGGACCCGACCACGAGGGCGCTGCCCGGGGTGGAGCCGATGCTGAAGTGCGTCCCGACTTCCTTGGACGTCACGGCGGTCGCCGACGCCAGGGACGTGGCGCTGGAGGTGCCGACCGTCGGTGTGAGGCCGACGGACAGCGTGGTGGCCGTGGCGCCCATGACGGTGGTGACCCACCCCGTCAGCGACACGATCATGATGCGACCGCCGGAGACGGTGAAGATGTTGCCCGTCGCGGTCTGCGGCAGGGCCGCGGTCGCACGGGTGGCCAGGATCCCGGCCGCGATCGTGCGAACGTCCTGGTTCTTGATCAGGGTGGTCATCTGGTGTCAGCTCCCCAGGATCTCGAGGTTCGCCGGCTTCCGCTGGACCGTGAGGTCGTGCAGGATCGCCGTGACCAGCCCGGAGCCGCCCGCGCTGACCTTGAGGTAGGCACTGGGGTCGCTCATGAAGCTGGTCAGGACCTCGAACGCCGTGGTGTAGCCCGCGTTCGCCTGGACGACCGCGTTGGAAGCGGCCTGGGTCTGCCGGGTCCAGGCGTGCGTCGCGTTGGTGTCTGCGCGCTGGTAGAAGTGGCTGAGGACGTTGCCCGGGCTCGCGTAGCTGCCCGAGTACGTCGACGCGACGGTGAGGGTGAAGGTGTCGGCGCCGGTGCACACGAAGGTGACCGCCGACGCGCCGCGGAACTTGAAGCCCTGCCCGGCCGCGATCGGGATCACGTCGAGGAGCCGTCCGAGGCCTTCCATGCCTGCCATGAGTGCCTGCTTTCTGACTGAGGGTTGCCGTGCGGGGCGTCACTGCCGCGCCGGGGTGGTGCGGGGTGTCCGGCGGCTGAGGGGGCTCTGCCGCCGGACCGGTTCTTGGTTCTACGTGTAGATGTAGATCAGGATGCCAGGCTTAGCGGCTGGCGAGCTGCACGACCGGCGAGAGGGTGTTGCTGGAGCCGTTGTGGGGCGTGATCGGCGACTGTAGCCACGGCTTGCCGTCCACGCGCTCGACCACCCGGTAGGCGGTCTTGTCGTTCGCGAACTTGTAGTGCTCGCTGGAGCTGACCTGCATCTCCATGCGGTCGCCGATGAGGTAGTAGCTCAGGTCGACGAAGGAGATGTCGCCGGTCGTGCCCAGCGGCCCGGTCTTCTCCGTGAAGTAGACCGGGCGGCCCAGGATCGTGGCCGGCGGGGCGTCCATGCCGCCCTGGCCGCCGGCGAAGTTGCCGATCCAGACCGGGCCGCCGCCGGTGCCGACCGACAGGGCCATCGTGGCGAGCTGCGGGAACGCGTCGATGGAGCAGATCCACACCGCGCGTCCGAGCGACGTCGGCAGCATGCGGGAGTACATCTTGACGATGTTCTCCCAGACGATCGTCTGGGTCGGCTGGCCGGACTCGGCGGCAACCTGGACGCTGACGGGCGAGTTGATGAAGCCCTGGGGCTCGCCGTCGCCGGTGCCGGTGAGGAACGCGATGTCCTCGAACCAGCTGATGGCCTTCGGGAAGGTGCCGTCGAAGAAGCCCGCGAACGCGGGGGCGTCCATGAGCAGCTCGTTCGGGACCTCGGCGTACGCGGTGAGCTTCTTGGCGTCCAGGACGACGCGGCCGAAACTGGCCTGGGACTCCGTCAGCCCGGCGGCCTCCTCGGTCCAGTAGCCGACGACGCCACCCAAGATGCTCGACGCGTGGCTCGTGTCGTCGATCATGGGGATCGGGACGCGCAGGGAGCTCATCGGGATGACCGTAGCCCGCGGGCGGACGACGGCGGTCTCCAGCGAGACCTGCAGGATCTCGCTGCGCAGCGTCTCCGGGACCAGAAAGCCACCGTCGCCGGGGACCTCGGTGCCGTAGCTGTTCTGGACCTCCAGCAGGCGGTCGCGCTTCGGGCGCAGGTCGCCGAAGTCCCGCAGGCGGTCGGCCTTGTACCAGGTCGCGCGCAGGAACTCGCTGAAGTCGTCGAAGATCCCGTCGGCGTGGGTGCCCGGTGCGCGCTTGTTGTAGAGGCTCTTCCGGGCACCGGCCGGCAGCCCCTGGATGGTCGGCGCGAGCGAGGCCTGCGAGTTGCCGGTCATGTCGACCGGGGGCTTGGCGTCGGAGCCGCTCTCGCGGAGGTACTCGGCGAGGACGAGCTGCATCTGCTCGCGGGCCTGCGCGTTGATCTCGCCGCGGTTGGCCTTGTCGACGGCCCCGGCGTAGCCCTGGATGAACTCTCCGAGGCCCTCGCGGGTGGAGAGGATCTCCTTCATCTTCGTGCCGTCGTTCAGGACCTCGGCGAGTGCCGCCGGGGAGTCCGGAATCGTGATCGTCACTTCGTTGCCTCCTCGGCGGTGTTGAGCCACTCCGGAACCGGGGTGGTGTCGTCGCGGAGCCAGTGGGGGAGCTCAGCGTGGTCGTTGGTGGCCTCGTCGTCGCCCTTGGCGTCGTCGAGGTGGGCTTGGAGGTGGGCGCGGACCCCGGCCTTGTCGCCGTCGGGGATCTTCGAGCCCTCAAGGCGGCCGAGGCCGTTGCGGCACGCCGCAAGGTTCGCCGGGCCGCCCTTGGTCTTGTGGTGAGGGAAGCGGTAACTCGCCTTTTGGTCGTCGGCGTCGTCGTCGCCCTCCTTGGGCGTCTCGGCGGCGGCCTCGGCCGACATCCACGCGAAGCAGTAGCGGAGCACCGCGTCGTCGTTCGGCATGGCCTTGACGGCGGCCGGGCCGTCCCACGGCTCGTCGACGGTCGCGGTGTGGTGGACCGGGAGGGCCTTGGCCTGGATCGGCATCGACTCCATGCCCAGCAGCACTCGGCCGACGTGGCGGGCGTTCTCGGCCGCGGCGCTGGCGAGCAGCTCGTCGGCGAGAGCCCGGAGGTCGACGAAGCCGCGGCCGTCGACCAGCTCGGCCAGCTTCGCCCCGCCGATCTGGACCGGCTCCTGCGGCCTCTCCTGCTGGACCACCGCTGCGGCGAGCTGCGCCGGGTCCACGCCTGCCGCCTCCAGCGCTGCCGCGGTCTCGCTCCCCGGCGGCGTCGCGCGCGGCATGGCCCGCAGTTGCGCCGCGATCCTGCCCGGCAGCGGCCCGTACGCGGCCGGGTCGAAGCCGGGCGGCAGCACCGCACCGCCGTCGGTACCCACGCGCGTGGCCAGCCCAGCCGCGACGGCCTGATCCGCGGTGTACCAGGTCTCCTGCTGCATGGCGGCGCGCCAGTCCTCGACGGTGCCGCCCGCAGTCCGGGCGTAGACGCCGGCCAGGTTGTTGCTGACCTCGTCGAGGGTCTGCGCGGTCTTCGCGAGCTCGGCCGCGTTCCCGAACGTCATGGTCGACGCGTCGTGGATCATCATCATCGAGCCGGGCATCATGACCCGATCCGTCCCGGCCTGCGCGATCACCGACGCGATCGACGCAGCGATCCCATCGACGACCGTGGTGACCGGGCCCTTGTGCTGCTCCAGCGCGTTCTTGATCGCGAGTCCGTCGAAGACGTCCCCGCCACCGGAGTTGATGTGCACCTCGAGCTCGCCGGTCACCTCCGCCAGCTGCGCCGCGAACGACTTCGCGGTCAGCCCCTCCGAGAACCAGCCGCCCGGGCCGATGTCGTCGTACACGTCGACGCGGGTCACCCCGCCGCCGGAGTTGCTGATGCGGGCCTTGAGAGGCCGCACGTTCGTCATCGCGTACCTGCCCAACTGGCCATGATCTGCTCCCACTCCGCACCCGTGTCGCTGCTGCCGCGCTTGACGACCTTGCAGCGGCACTCGTTGCCGTACTTCGCGCCCGTGCACTTCACGTAGTTGCTGCCGCCCGGGTAGTCCGCGTAGGCGTCCTCCCGGTTGCGGTACGTCTTGCCGTCGTTCGCCTGGCAGGGATCGCAGGTGTCCTTGTCGTCCTGCGCGACGGCCTCCCACCGCATGGCTGCCTCGGGTGCGGCAGGGAGGTGGTTCTGCGCCCCCTGCGAGTCGTCCTCCGCCGCGTCGTCGCCGGTGTTGGGCGCCGGACTCTCTTCGGGCGCGCCGGGAGCGAGCGCGGGCACCCAGGCGGGCGGCAGCGCGGGCGCCTGGGTGGCCCGCTCGACCACCCCCATCACGGGCAGGCCGACGGCCTCGAGCACGTCCTTCGGGTCGTAGCCCGCGGTGACGAGGGCCTGCGCCGCGCTGGCCTTCTCCTTGAGCTCCAGGGCGTCGGCCTCACGGTTGCCGCTGACCGGGTCGTCGTAGTCCATCTCGACGCCCTGGCCGGTCGTGCCGAAGAGCGGCAGGTAAGCGAAGTCGAGGGTGTCGCGCCAGCGGGAGAGCCGGTCTTCGATCAGGAAGCTTTCGAAGTGCTCGCGGGCGGTCTGGGCGTTGGCGCGGTTGACGTCGTCCGTCGTCCCCATGATCGCCTTGTGCATGGCGAAGGCCTCGCGGATCACATCCCTACTGATGTTCCGGAGGTTCCCGAAGTCCATGTCCTGCATGGTGTGAGCGTTGGGGACCCAGGTGGCGCCCTGCTCCAGGACAGCGACGCGGTGAGCCGCGCCGACGCCGCGGTGCGTCTCGCGCCACCGGTTCGTCAGCTCGTTCCACTCCTCGTCATCCAGGCGCTTGTCGACCTGGATCACGCCCCCGGGCGTCGCGCTGTTGAGGAAAAAATTGCGATTCCACTGCGCGCTGTACTTCGAGGCGTCGATGTCGACGAGGATCGACTGCACAGGGCCCAGACCTGCGAAGGGGTCGAACGGGTTCGGGTACTTCAGCATGATCACTTCGTCGCACTGCAGCGGCACAACCTCACCCGACGGCCCCTGGTACAGGTATCCGGCCAGGTAGTCGTTGCGCGAGGGCACCGGTGTCATACGGTCCGGGCGGACCTGCCAGAGCGACATGGGGAAGCTGGCACGGGCGTCGCGGCCGATGACGATGTAGTCCTCGCCGGTCAAATCGAGGTAGGTCTGGCCGAGCTCGCGGAACTGGAAGCCGGTGGTGAAGGCGTTGGGCCTCTTCCACAGGTTGATCGCCCAGTGGTTGATGACCTCGATGCGCTGATCGCTGCCTTTGTCGGCGGTGGTGTAGCGGACCCGGCCGTCGACGGGGGCCTGCCGGTACAGGTGCCACTTCTTCTTCGCGGTCTGGCGCGCGAGCATGCTGACGATGGAGAAGACCGTGCCCGAGCTGCCGTAGGCGCGCATGTAGCCCTGCGGGTCGGCCGAGGCCGCGCTCATGCCGGCGAGGTTGAGGGCGGTACCGGAGAAGGGGACGGGCGGGCTGGCCTGGCCGCCCGCCCCCGGCTTCGAGGCTGCGTCGATGAGCTTGCCGAGCAGGCTGCCCATCAGGTGCCGTCGATCCGGTACTCGAGGATGAGCAGGCTGATGCCGGTGGCGATCCACCCGGCGATGGTGTTGGCCTGGAAGACACCGGTGTCGATGCAGCCGAGTCCGGCGATGGTGAGAGCGCTCGGCGCGAGGCGACCCACCGACTCCTGCGCCGAGCGCTTCACCTGGGTGAGGGCAGCGGCTGCACGGGCCCGCGCCGAGTTCCACATTCCACGCGTAGAAGTAGAACTCTGGACCGTCGCTGTCGCCATGCCCCGCACCTCCCTCACGGCGGATTATGGCAGCACTGCCGGCTTTTTGCCGATCATCCCTGCGGGTTCGGGAGCGGCGCGCCCATGCCGGGCACGATCAGCCCCGACATCTGCTGGGCGGTGTTCTGCAGGATCCGGGCCCAGTTGAAGGCGTCGTCGCGCTGCAGGAACACCGTCGCGCTCCCGGCGGCGTGGCGCACGGTCAGGGCCACGCGGGCGCCGACGGTGGTCTGCACGACGGCTGCGGTCATGCTGGACGGGGCCTCGGTCAGGTGGGGGTTGGTGGGGTCGAACGGCGGCAGCTGGGCCACGGCGGGCTGCCCGGTGGCGGGGACGGTCATGCCATGTCTCCGATGCTGGGTGGGGTCCAGCCGAGGCGGGTGATGAGCTCGGCGACTTCGGGGGCCAGTTCGACGTCGACGTCCTCGGGCTGGGCCTCGAAGACGTGGGGGAGCAGCTCGACCTGGATGGACGGCCGTTCCCCAGCGCGGTGCCGCAGGGTGTAGCCGACGATGTGGTTCGCGATGTCGTGTCCGTCGAGCAGGAACCGGATACCCGGCCCGGACGGCAATGGTGTGATCTGCAGGGTGTGGGGCAACGCTGCTCCCTGAGGTAGGGGAGCGCCGCCCCGGCATCACCGCAAGACGGGGTGGGGCGGCGCACAGCCCACCGGGGGATGGAGGGGCTGCACCCGCGCAGTCTGCCTCACCCCAGCGTCCGGATGCGCGGACGACCCCCCAAATCACGCTCAGCAACCATGTACCGCATCGCATCACACGAGTGATCGTTCTCCTTGAGCGGCACTTCCTTCGCCTGCTTCCCGTCCTTCACATCCCAGACGTAGCCGGTGAGTTCATCGTCCAACCCCATCGGCTTCTTCGCCTCGGCCAGCTCCTTGTCCCGCTCCACCAGCGCGTCCCGCACGACGAACAACCGCGGCCGCCCATCACCCGCCGGCCGAAGCCGCGCCTGCACCGCCTGGATCCCATCCGAGACCGTCTTCTTCGCCGCCACGGTACCCATGCCGAGGTGCTTCTCGAGCGTGGCCCGGTCCTCGGCGTCGTGGTCGCAGATCACCGCCCGGGGCTTCGGCTCCGTCCACTCCAGCCGGCACGTCTTGCACTCGTGGCAGTCGTGGTCCCGGGCCTTGGAGTCGCAGTGGACAACGCACTTCCTGACCAGGCGCAGGATGTGCTTGCCGTGGTCTTCGACCAGCGTCTTCGTCTTGTAGATCTCCCGGTACAGGTAGAGGCGGCCGTCGGGGTCCTCGGCCCAGCACTGCAGGACGAAGGGGTTGGTGAAGCCGAAGTCGACGGTCCACCAGCGGCGCCACTCCGGCCGGATCACGCTCGGGTCGACGAGGTGGACGTCGGGTTCCCACTCGCCGTAGACCAGGCCCTCGGCGGCGGCCCACAGTCCTTGCAGGAGTCGGAGGCGGCGGACGCCGGTGAGTGCGCCGAGTTTGCCCTCGATGTAGTCCCGGCCGGCGGGGGTGTAGCTGCCGTCGCGGTTCACGTAGGCGGGGTTGTCGCGGTGCAGCGAGGTGAGCATGGTGAGCTTGCCCTCGTTCGCCCGCAGTTTGAGCCAGTGGGTGGGGTGGACGGGGTTGCAGGCGGCGATCTGCTGCTGCCAGGACAGGATGCCGCTGCGGAGGCGGGTGCCGATGGATTCCCAGTCGGTGAGGGTGATCTCGGTGGCTTCGTCGACGAAGACGATGTCGTACTCGGACGACATGATCTTTTCGGGCTTGTCGAGGCCACCCACGTTGATCTTCGCGCCGTTCTTGTACCGGTAGCCCGGAGCCTCGCGCGGCGATCCACCGAACCAGCTCACCAGCCCGGCCGCCAGGGCCTGGGCGATGACCTTCTTCTCGAAGCTCACCAGCGTGGTCGACCCGAGCGACGCCGCCGTCTTGCGGCAGATCAGGAACATCGAGTTCGGGTTCTGCAGCGCGGTCAGGTGGATCCGGAACAGGCACGCCAAGCTCTTCCCGGTCCCGGCCGCCCCGGCGAGCACGATCTCGGAGGTCCGGTTGTGGAAGAGCTCGAGGGCCGCGCCGCGGGGCTCGTACCGGACGACCGTCGGCGCGGTCGTCACTCCAGGGCTCGCGGCTGGTCAGTCCACGTCCTGCCGTCGCCGTGGGGGAATGGGCAGGGCAGCGGGACGACCTCTGCGACGTCGCACCACTCGCGCAGCTCTGCAACGTGCTGCGCGCAGTCGTGGACGTGGCCGGCCTGGCCGTGGAAGCGTGCGGCGGCGACTGCGGGGTGCGGACAACCAGCGGAAGAGCACTCCCAAGCCGTGGGTGCCGGGGCGCTGGTCGTCTCGGTCGTGGTGGCAGTCACCCGGCAGCCCACTCTTCGATGCGGCGGGCGGCTCGGAGCAGCGCCGGGTAGTCCTTGTCGTAGCGGGGTGTGCGGCGAAGCCACGTGGTGACCTCACTGATGATCCGAAGGCGGTCGCCGCGCCCGGCGAGGACCTCGGCCACGTGGCGGTCGAGCAGCTCGTCGATCTCCCGCTCCGACGGAGCCCAGTCGAGCGTCTCGTAGCCAGCCTCGACGGCCTGGATGATCTCGTCGCGCGCGCTCACGGTCAGCTCAGCAGCGACGGGTCGACGCCGACGATCTCGTACGTCACGCCACCGGACATGTCCACTCGCTGCGCCGAGTCCAGGCCCAGCAGCTTCGAGCGGCGCTCCTGGATCCGCAGCAGCCGGTCCACTGCGGCCAGCACCGGGGCGTCGTCCTCGAGCGGCTCATCGCCGAGCCGGACCAGGCGGCCGTCCGAGACCTTGAAGTGCTTCGCCTCGAGGACCTGCATCACGGCCATCCACATGTCGTCCAGCCGTTCCAGCTCGAGCTGGCGGACCTCCTGAGCGGGCTCCTCGGTGATCGCCGCCATCGCGTTCTTCACGGCCTCGTGCACGGTCTTCACGTCGTAGCCGGTCTCGGCGGCGATGGCCCGGTACGCCAGGCCGCGCTTCCGCAGCCGCAGGAACTCCGCGTCACGCTCTGGCAGCGACGGGTCCTTGGCGTAACGGCCGCCACCGTCCCGCATCTTGCTCATGGGCACCTCCATCCCTGTTGGGATGGTAGGTGCCTGCTGGCCGCGCTGCCGGAGGTCGCCGCGGGTTGCCGCTCAGCCGTCGGTGACCTTCACCGTCCAGTTGCACTCCGACGACACCTTCAGACTGTGCATGCCCGCGCCCGTCTCCGTCGAACTCGACGACCCCTTCGAGCCGAGCTCGTTCACCGCGACGTCGCCGTTGGGGTAGTCGACATAGACCGTGAAGTTCCCGGTCCCGCCGAGGAAACCGGTGCAGTCGTAGGTGTAGTTGATCGTCCAGTTGTCGCCGGTCGTGAACTGCTTCGTGTTCTTGATGCCGTTGCCCGACACCTGCAGGAGCGTGCCGCCGCCCGCGGCCGGCGTGGACGGTGCGGCGCCGGGGCACGTCTTGCCGGCGGCCGTGTTCACCACGGTCAGGATGATCCCGTTGCTGCCGTGGCTGGGACCCGCGGCGGGGCTCTGGGAGCAGACGGTCCAGTCGCCCGGGCTCGTGAGATTGAGGGTGTCGCCGCCTGGGGCTTCGGGGGTGGTATAGAAGCCGAGGGCTTGGGCCGTGGCGTCGGCCAGGTCGTCGGTCTGGCCGACGAGGTTGGGGACTGGCGGGATCGACGGCACGCCGCTGCCGCTGGTGACGACGCTGTGCGTGGTGATGCCGACGGTCGGGTTGGCCGACGCGGCCGGGCCGGCGGTCGTGGTGGCGGCGCAGCCGGTGAGCAGGCAGACGGTCACGGCTGGGATGAGCAGGGCGCGGGTGGGTGTGCGCATGGGTGTTCCCCCCTTGTGGTGATGGCAGGAGGTTGGCACCGGCGCCGGAGATTCGAGGGTCGCGTGTTCGGATTGTGGCCTTGCTGTGACTGATCGTGCGTCATCCTGAGCTCATGGACAGCGAGGTGACGGTCACGGTGCAGGGCCTGTCTGCGGAGCGCGTGAGTTGGTGGCTGGACCGGCTCCGCGAGGTCGGCCTGGTGCCTGTCGGCGGCGGACGCGTGCGCGAGCAGATTGGCCGGCCGGGTCGGTTCGTGGCCCGCAGTATTCCCGGGGCGCGGCAGGCAGATCCGGGCTCGGTGCGCTAACTGCTGGTCGGGCGTACAGTCCCAGCTCATGAGTTCTTCGTCAGGAGCGCCGACCGCTCCGAGTGGATCGGCGCCCGGTGAGGTGGCGGCGCCGAAGGTTAAGGGCGGGCACGTCGAGGTCAAGGTCGCGCGCCTGGGCCTGGTGGCCGTGCTTGTCGCGGCCGTGTTGGCGGCGGGTGCGAGCCTCTACACGGCTTGGGAACAGTCCAAAGTTCAGGTGCAGCTGCAGAACGCTCAGGCGGCTGCAGACCGGGCCCAGAGTGACCGGGATAAGCGCACAGACGTCTACGGCAAGTTCCTTCAGGCTGCCAACGCGTATGCCGCCGCAACGGACAACCTGCTCGCCTACGTTGACGCGAACTGCAAGCCGGGTTCGCGTTGCAGTCCCAACTTCTCCACCCTGGAGACCACCAAGGCAGCCTTCCAGGGGAGCATCAACGACGTTTCCGTCTGGGGGTCCAACGCCGCCGTCAAGGACGAGGCTGCCGTGGCGGCCACGTTGCCGCCGAGCATGTGGTCCACGGACGAGCTGGACCTGAAGTTCAACCACCCGGCTTTCACGCAGGCGTATCAGGCTTTCCTGGTGATGATGTGCCACGAGCTTCCCGCCGACCCGCGCTCGGGCTGCCGCTGAGGTCGCTGTCAGTGCGGGGCCGTAGCGTCGTAGGCGCGCACAACTCCCGCTGCTTGCGGGCGGACCCACACATGGCGCGACGGGCCGACGCCACCCCAGTGCGGGGAAGGCGCCGGCCCGAGTCGTGTCTTAGCTCTGGCGGGTGTAGACGCGGTCTACGGCCGTGGCCGGGATACTCACGACATGGTCGGGGTCCTGGGCGTTGGGCTTGAGGTGGAGCCAGCCGTCGGCGAACTGGACCAGGCAGCCGGCCTGGACCTTGAGGACTCCGGTGTCGTCGATCTGCTGGCCGCCGGTGCGGCGGCCGTGCTCGTCGGTGGTGGTCTTGAAGTGGATGTCTGCCTGGATCCAGGCGTTCTCGTGGGTCATGTTGTAGGCATATCGGATGGCGCTGACATCTTGGGTGGCGTGAGGATCGTCGCAGGTGGCAGACTCGAACATATGAGCGACTTTGCGGGTGTGAAGCCCCCCGGCTGGCCCCACCAGGTCGACGCCCCCGGCCGGCACGACGGCCCATGGGAGCAGTCCGCCGTGAGCTGGCTCCTCTCCGAGGTCGCCCCCGGTGCCTGGCGCGAAGGCCTCAACGGAGCCCAGTACCGCCGCCACCCACTCATGCTCGCCCGGGATGCCCTCTACCTCGTCGACGGCCAGCTCAACGGCCTCCGCGAGGCCTACCGGCGCGCCCGGGTCGAGCTCGGCGAGCACTTTGAGCCGCAGCAGATCGAGGAGCAGCTGGCCATGTACGCCGAGGAGGCGAAGCGGCTGGAGGGGCTGCGCATGAAGGTGCAGCTGGTGTACGACGCTCTGTCCGGTGTGCGCTGGGTCCCCCGCGCGTAGCTCAGCTCTCCGGAGCCCACTCGGGCTGGTAGCCGGGGTGCTCGCGGTACGGCGCGGCTACGTCGAGCATGTCGGGGCATGGCCAGGGCTTAAAGCAGTGGTCGCAGGATGGCGTCCACGCGTAGTCGCCGGGCCCGTCGTCCTCGTTGGACGGGAAGTCGTAGTCGCGGTGCCGGGCGAGCACACGCCGTTTGGCGGCGATCTCGGTGAGCACGCGCGCCGGATCCCAGCGGGCGATGTGGCTGCGGACGCCATCCGGCAGGTAGGACGCCCACGGGCCGACCGCCACTGGGTCGTTGCTGTCCTTCACGTACACGGACTCGCCGGTGTCGATCCAGGAGTTCCCAGAGTCGTCGGCTGCGGCGCGGGCCCGCTGCTCGTCTTCGTCGAGGCGGGCGCGGAGGAAGTCGGCGATGTCCATGCCTCAGCCTCCCATCGACGTGGGTGTGTCGTGGGCGATGGCGAGGAGTTCCTCCCGCAGACGCACGGTCCAGCCGTAGCGGACGTGCCGGGCCTCCAGCGACTCGGCGACCCGCTCCAGCCGGTCGGTCATGCGCGCCATCCTGCCCTGGAGCTCGGAGAGGGCGAGGAGGTCGTCGGCGTGCCGGTCGACGAGCCGGGTGAGTGGCGGCGCGGGTACAGGGCGGGGCGCGGGCTGGCCGATGGGGCACTCGGGGTGCGGGTGGACTTCCTCGCCGTTCTCCTCGTAGCACCAGCCGCACGGCAGCAGGCGGGCGCGCGGGGCGGGCGTTGCGAGGCGCTTCCGCAGGGCGAGCATGCGTGTGATCGACATCAGGACTCCTCGTCGCGGGTGTTGAGCGTGTCGGCGTGCTGCCGCGCGGTCTCGTAGGTGCCTGTCCCGGAGCCCGGGATCATGGTCTGGGTCTTCGTGTCCACGACGTGGAAGACGGGTCCTGGGGTGCTCAAGGTGTTGGGTGGCCACACGTCGACCTGGAAGCGGACCTTCTGGCGCTCCTCACGCGCGTTGCACTCGTCCGCGTGCCGCTGTGCGTCGGCACGGTATGACCAGCGGCCGAGCACGGGGCCCCCGGCGTGTCGGTCGTAGACCTCGTACTGGGGTGGGTCTGCGATAGGCCACGGGATGAGGCGCGCGACGAAGCGGGCGTGGCTCATGCGTGGCCTGCGATGCGTGCGAGCAGGACGGCGGCCAGCGCCACGATGACGAACAGGGCGGTCCCGGACGGCCGCCAGCGGCGCCGGCGCGCCTCGGGCCCGGCGTAGACGTGCCGCACGGTGCCGTCCGGGTAGCGGATCTCACGCGCCATCGGGCACCTCCTCGTCGACGTCGAAGAGCGCGTGCCAGACGACGTGCGCGAAGGCCTCGGCAGAGGGGCTGCTGAGGAGCGGCATCAGGGCCTGGGTGACCACGTCGAGCGCCTCGTCGCGGATGAACCGGTCGCAGGGCGGTGTGCAGCCGCAGGAGCAGACGCCGCCGGGCGCGTGCTGGCCGTACGTGCCGCCGCAGTCGGCGCATTCGCAGTCCTCGCAGAGCAGCGCCATGTCGTCGCCGTTGAGGACGTCGTTGAGGCGCTGGTTCTCGGCTCGGAGCCGGTCGACTTCGCGGCACGCCTCGTCCCGCTGGTGCATCGCGGTGCGCTTCTCGGCGATCTGCCGGACGAGGGTGACGACGGGGACGGTGCGCGCGGCCGTCCGGTCAGCCGTCGGTCCGAGGTACGCAACTTCGACGGCCCTGAGCCGGTCGAGTTCGGGCTGGACGGCGGTCAGCGCCGCGTCGGCCAGCTCGAACTCGGTCAAGCCCATGCCGCCGTTGATCGGGTGCCCGCAGATGCCGAGGATCGGTGGGACCGTGCGGCGCTTGAGATCGTCGCGGATCGCGGCGGCCATGCGTTCGCGCAGGTCGGTGTCAGCCACGGTCGGCCTCCTTGGCGAACGCACGCACCACATCGCGGTACGCCGCGAGGGCCTGCGGGTGCGAGCCCATCTCGGTGCCCATCTGGACCATGTGCTCGCAGTAGGCAATGACGTTGCCGAGCGCCTCGGCACCGGCTCGACCCCCCTCAGCTTCCAGCGCGGCAACCTTGGCCAGGTGCCGCTCGTCCGAGCAGATCAGCGGGACGCAGCGCCGCAGCTGCTCCAGCTCCGGTCGGACGAGCGCGTACAGGGCGTCGGCGATGTTCTTCCGCTGGGTGAGCGGCAGCCACCAGCCATCGCCGAGGGCCAGGTCGACCGCGTTGAACATGCGGGCAGGCAGTTGGTCGGTCATGGTCAGTGGTCCTTCGTGGCGCGGATGGTGCGGTGGTAGGCGCGGCGCGACCGGACGAGGTTGGCCAGGCTGAGGGTGAAGGAGATGGCCGCGATGGCCAGGGCGACGTTCTGCATCAGGTCTCCTGGAGGCAGCAGTCGGCGGTCCAGCCGTCCGGGCTGCGGCGGATGGTGGTGCCGGCGGGGTAGTGGCCGCCGCAGGTGGCGCACTGGCCGGGGTAGCGGGCTTCGACGGCGGGGCCGAGGGGCGCAGCGGGGAGCTGGCGCTCGGCGCGCTCCCGCTGGTCGTGGCCGAGGCAGTGGCTGCACATGTCGACGGGCAGCTCGGTGTGCTCGCAGCGGGCGCTCATGAGTCGACCGCCTCGAGGGCGGTGGGGTGCCAGTCGGTGACGTGGAGCCAGAGGGCCCGGCCGCCGGGTGCTTCCTCATCGGGACGCCCGAAGACCTCCATGTCGGTGCGAGCCTCGGCGGCGAATCCGGCGTCGCGCAGGGAGAGCAGCCAGCGATAGAGCACTGTGCCCCGTGCCCCGGCGGGGAAGGCCCGGTCGTTCCCGATGCGCCACACCACGACTGCCGAGCCGTCGCGGTGGTCTTCGGCGACCGTCCAGGCGGCGGCGTCGGTGGTGTCGGGGTAGTGGGCTTCCATGTGAGCGGCTACCCGCCGGGCGAGCGTCATGGCGGGGGTGGTGGATATGCGCTCGGGCAGGAGGGCGGTCATCGCGCACCGCCTCGGCGGTCGATGTCGCTGATCCAGGCGGCGCAGATCGCCGCCACCTGGATCAACTCGGTGCGCAGCGCCTGCGGGTCGGTCTCGGCTGCGGCCTCGAAGACCTCCTCCAGGAAGATCGGCAGCCACTGCGGGCGGTTCGGGCCGTCTGCGGTCTGCCCGGTGTCGGCGTTGATCCAGAGCTCGTAGGACGACGGCCGGAGCTGGTCGTTGATGCCCTTGATCATGCTCGCGATGGCGGACATCGGCATGCCGAACATGGCGGCGTCGCCAGTGCCGTCGGGGTGGCGCTGGTCGCCCCACTTCGCGAGCTGGCGTGCGCGCTCCTCATCGACTGCCTGGGCGAAGTCGGCGAGGCCGGGGGTGCGGAAGATGCGGGGGTAGCTCACCGCTGCTCACCGCCCGTCCCGGCGAGGGCGCCACGCCACGACCGCGGGTCGTGCCGGTCCATGCCCGGCACGGGCATGACGATCTGGTCACCGTGCACCGTGTAGCCGATGACCTGGCCGGGCTTCAGGTTCGGGTTGCCCTTCGACATGCCGCCGCAGTCGGCGCACGGGTCGGCGGGGTGGCGGCCGTGCTGGCAGCGGTCGAGGTCGAGGAGGATCCCGCCGAGCTCCTCGAGGGCCCAGGCCGCCACCCAGGGCTGCGGGTCGGCGGTGCTGATGTCGGGCTCGGTGCGCTGGAGGGCGTGCTCGATCTGGCCGATCGCGGCGGTCACCTGGGCGTGGAGCGGCGAGTACAGCACCGTCGTGGCGCAGTGCAGGGCGGCGTTGGCCTCGGCGTGGTGGGCGAGGTGCGTCTGCGCGCCGATGAGGACGATGCGGGCCTTTTCCAGCTCGCGGCGCAGATCAGCGATGGTCTGGGCGGTCACGATGGTGGTCCTCTCCTGAGTCAGAAGCTGTCGGGGTCACCGAACGGCTGGCCAGCGGCGAGCGCGGCCCGGGCGGCCTGGGCCTCGGCGATGAAGCGGTCCAGCTCGGCCAGCGCGTCGGCCTGTGGGGACGGATCGGAGGTGCTGAACTCCTTGTCGATTCGCCAGCGGTCGCACTGGTGGGGCAGGCTCACCTTCCAGCCGGTCGGAGCGTCGCCCTCGCACATCGACTCGTAGTGCTCCACTGCGAAGCCGAACTCGCGCGCGGTCACGGGAGCCTCAGCCAGCTGGCGACGCGGGCGTACAGCGCGGCGTGGCCAGCGTCGTTGGGGTGGAAGCCGTCGGTGGTGTAGCCGCCGAACGCCGCCACGCCCGCGGGGAGTCGGTTCGGGCTGTAGCCGTACAGGTCGGCGGCCGGGACGGTGATGCCGCCGTTCTTGGCGACCTGCTCGCCGATGAGGGCGTCCCAGCGGGCGACGCGGGAGACCGGGGTGGTGGAGCCGGACATGGTCCACTGCACGGTGGTGTCGCCCCACACGCCCAGGCTGACGATGACGGCGGCCGGGTTGGCGGCCGCCACCTCGGCGAAGAGCGTGCCGGCGCTGTTGTAGGTCTGGGTGGGGCTGTAGGTGTAGCTGGAGCCGGTCATTTCGCGGCAGTCGTTGGTGCCGAGGCCGACGACGACCAGGTTGCAGCCGGACGGCACGGTGTCGACCGTGCCGAGGCAGGTGAGGTCCTGGGCGTCGGTGTGGGTGGTGCCGTTGACGCGGGTGACGGTCCACGTCTGCGCGAGCCGGGCCTGGAGCAGCGCCGTCCAGGTGAGCGAGGGGTCGGAGGCGAAGCTGCCGCGGCCGGTGATGCTGTCGCCGAGGACGCCGTACGTGAGGGGTTGGCCGGGCGGGACGGTGATGAGGGTGGGCGCGCTGGCGGCGGCGGCCTGGGTGCGGGGGATGAAGGCGGTGGCGGCGGCGATGCCGGCGCCTGCGAGGAGGGTGCGGCGGGGGATGACGGTCATGGCTGCTCCTTGCGGGTTTGGGTGCAGGCGGGGCACCAGTGCTTCTCGCCGACGGTGGACAGGCCTGGGCTGTTGGTGGTCCAGCCGTCGGCGAGGGCGCGTACTTGGGCGTGGGGTCGGCTGGTGTCGCTGGTGGGGCCGAGGCAGCCGCAGCCGTTGCAGATGGTGATGTAGCGGGACAGGATCACGTGGTCGCGTCCTGGATGAGCCGGTAGCCGGTGCTGGTCGGCTTGAAGCGGTCAAGGCGGATGCGCGTCTGTCGGCCGCGCTTGGCGTTGGTGTCGCGGCGCGGCTGGTGCAGCTCGACCAGCGCGTGGGTGTCGCCGACCTCGAGGACGCGGAGCTTGCGTCCGTAGCTGCGGGGATCGTTGTCCTGCCAGATCTGGCCGACGCGGACGGTGGGGTTCATCGGTCGCTTCCGAAGGCGTTGAAGGCGTGGTGGATGACGTTGTCGGTGAGGACGCCGGTGGCGGTGGCGACGGCCTCGAGGGTGTCGGGGCTTGCCTGGCGGGTGAGCTCCTCCAGGGCCGCGATGACGCCGAGCAGGGCGTGCGTCTGGGCGATGCCGATGTCGTCCGTACGGAGCTGGCGGTCGCTGCGGTGCTTGGCGTCCTCGAGGTGGCGGGTGGCTTCGCGGTAGTGCAGCTGCGTGCTGTTCACGACTCGTCCTCCTCGTCCTCGTCGGTGTCGGCCGCCCAGCGGGCCTCGCAGTCGGGGCAGAGCTGCACGGTGATCCCGTCGCCCATGTCGAAGGTGTTGCCGTCGGTCTCGTTCAGGTCCGTACCGCAGCTGCTGCAGAGGTCGTCCATGGTGTTGCTCCTGTCGGGTGTCGAGGTGGGGCGCGCGGGTGGCGCGCCCCGGCCTACGCGTGGCGGTTGGTCAGGAGGTCTTGATGGAGCCGCGCAGGGCGGTTTCGACGGCCTCGACGGCGTGCTGGCGGAGCTGGTCGCCGACCTGCCCGGCCAGGGCGTCACGCACGGACTGAACCGCGCCCGTGATCTCCGCCTGCATGGCCTTCTGGACCTCGGTCTTGATGGTCTGCTGCAGGAGTGTCGGGCTGTCGCTGCGGTACCGATCGGACTTCGCGCCCAGCAGCGTGGCGATCTCCTCGACGACGAGCTCGAGGATGGTGAGGCTCTTGCCGGTCCGCTCGCCGTACAGGTTGGTCTGCGGGATCGGACCGGCAAGCGCCTTCTCGATCAGCGGGCGCACGGCGTCCTGGATCGCCTCCTTGCGGATCTGTGCGACCTCGTCCCGGAGGCGGCCGTAGTAGGCGGTCTCCTTGATCAGGCGCGCGGTGATCTGGCCGGCGACGGCGTCGCCGATAGTGCGTCCGCCGATCTCGTACTCGTCGCCGTCCTCGTCGATGCCGGTGACCTGCTCGATGACGGTGGCGAGGGTGGCCTTGTCGAGGGTGACGGTGATGTTCACGTGCGTGCCTTTCGGTGGGTGAGGCGGTTGCGAAGGCGCCGGATCCAGCCCGGCCGCCGCGCGGGCGCGGGCTGGGGATCCGGGGGCGGCAGCAGGACGTGCTCCCAGTGGGGCGGCCGGTTCACGGCTGGCTGCCGTCGAGGAGCAGCTGCTCGACCGGGGCCGCGACCGGAGGCTCCGGCTTGGGAACGCCGAGCTTGGTCCGCAGGCGGGCGACGGTCTCCCAGACGCCGGAGTAGGTGAAGCCGACCGCCCGCAGGTAGGTGGCGGCCGCCTCGACGAGGTCACCGGTGAGCGCCTTCTCGTCGAGCGGGGCCACGGAGATGCTGGAGTGCTCGAGGATCTGCTCGCGGGAGTAGCCGGTGCGGAGCAGGATCAACGCGGCGGCTTCGCGGACGATGCGGGTCGTGCGGCGGACGGTGACGCGCTGGCCACACGTGCGGCAGGTGTGGGCGTTCACCGCTGCTCGCCCTCGGTGCGCACGGGCGCGGGCTGGCCGGCGGCCATCTCCCGCAGTGTCCGGGCGCACTCGCGGACCATGTCGCACGAGCCCTTGCCGCACGCGCCGTTGAAGTGGTCCAGCACGCGGGACTCGACGTGGTCGGCGATGGCGTCCAGTGCCGCCGCGCCCTCCCGCAGCGCCAACGCCCGGGTCTCGATGCGCTCGAGGTGCATGGCCAGGATCTGCGCGACACCCTCCTGCACGGCGCTCTGCAGCTCCGCGAGCGCCACCACCCGGGGGTGGCTGGTGCCGGCCGCGCTACGCAGCCGGTCGACCTCGGCGATCAGCGCGGCCACGTCCTGGCGGTGGAAGTGCCACGGCCCTGATGTCTCGACCTCCGCGCGGAGGATTTCCAGGCGCTCCTCGACGCTGAACGGCCCCGTCATCGGGCACCGGCCTGCCCCGCGGCGAGGACCCGGCGGCCGAGGTCGGTGACCGTGACCGGTCGTCCCCGCTGCGGGTCGTGGTCGCCGAGCTTCACCAAGGCGTCGCCGACGTCCGTGCCGAGCAGGCGGTCCAGCGCCGGGCGGGACACACCGTTGCCGGGCCTCGTGAACTCCCGGTAGACGTAGACCGGGTCGCCGTCGGCCTCGGCGGCGGCGAACCGCTGTAGGTAGCCGAGCCCGGCCTTCGTTACCGTCGGCAGCTCGGGCGTGGCCGTCTCGGCCAGCACCTCCGCCTCGACCTGCTCGACCGGGGCCGCGGGCGCGTCGATCACCGCGATGGTGAACGAGCCCGCCTCCCGCTCGCCGGCTAGCACCAGGCCGCGCATCTCCTCGAGATTGACCGCTACCTCGACGTAGCGGGAGCCGAGGTAGCGGCGGACATCACGGTGGATCTCCTGGGCGAGCTCGTCCACGTCGGCGGCGCGCAATTGGTACGGCGGCGGCGCGGGCGGCGAGTCGGGCCGCTTCGACCCGTGACGGCCGACACGCTCGTAGGTGATCTGGTAGAGCGTCATCGTGCCCCCCCGGCCCAGCGCGACGGTGCGCGGTGGCGGCCGGTGCCGGCCGCGAGGATCTGGTTGCACTCGCGCAGCCACTGGCCGGTCGAGCGGTCCGGCTGCTCCGGGATGACGGGCGTCTGCAGGTGGGTGGGCCAGATGCAGCGGCCGACCACGGCGAGGACGAGGACGAGGGCCATGACGATGGCGGAGCCGGTCACTAGCGGCGAACCTTCCGAACGGGGCCCGGCACCGGAGTGCCCAGGCCGTAGCGGGTGATGAGGGCGGCGGCGTGGTTGCCGTTGCGTGCGCCCAGCGCGGCGTAGAGGTAGCGCAGGTGGGTCTTGACGGTGTTCGGGGCGAGGAACAGGGCGCCGCTGATCTCGTCGACGGACAGGCCGTCGGCGAGCAGCGCCCCGATCTGCCGCAGCCGCGGGCTGAGCGCCACGACGGGGTCGGGGAGTGCCGGGGCGGCGGGCTTCTCCTCGCCGAGGCTGTCGGTGACGGCCGTTGCGAGTCGGACCGCGAGCCACGGGGCGAGCGGCCGCCCGACGGCGACGGCGGCGCGGACGAGGGCGCGTTCGACGACGAGGCTGCGGGTCACGGGGTGCCTCCGAGGTCGCCGGCCGGGTGGTGGATGCGGTCGTAGAAGTCGGGGTGCTGCAGCTCGTCGACCAGGTGCTGCTGCTCCGGGTGTGCCTGGGTGGGCAGGCGGCGGATCGCGCGGCGCACCCGCTGGTGGTGGATCCGGTCGCGGAGGGCGTGCCAGGTCTTCACGGCGGCGAGGATCGGCGCGATCAGGAGGATCACCGAGCGGACCAGCGTCCGAGTCGCACCGGCCGGGAGCTCCTCGCGGGTGTCGTCCCAGAACCACACCAGGCCGTCCGCGATGAACGCGATCGACAGCCCGTACCCGAGCAGCGTCCCGAAGATCAGCGTGAGGCTGAACGCGATCATGGCTACTCCACCCCCGTCAGGACGCGCGCCTTGATGCGGTCCTGGGTGGGAGAGGCCTGGACGGTCAGCTCGCTGATCGCGTCGACCAGCGCCAGCATCGCGTGCGCCGACGCCTCCAGGAGGAACGACAGGTCCTCCGGGGTGCCGCGGTCTTCGGCGTTGAGGCCCTCGGCTTCGGCGAGCATGGCGCGGGCCTGGGCGGTGTGCTCGTCGCGGGCGGTCATCGGGCACCGGCCTTGCGGGGCGCGCGGACGGCCTTGGCCTTCGCCTCGGCGCGCAACGCAGCGGCCTCACGGCGGGCTCGCGGCGATCCGGCCGGCGCGGGCATGTTGCTGCGTCCGCCGGTGATGGAGCCCTTAGGGGCCTTGCGCACGGTGGGGCCGGTCTTGGGGAGCTTCTTCGCGCCGGAAACGAGGTCCTTGAAGCCCTGGCCGGGGCGGAAGCGGGGGACGCGGGTGGCCTTGACGCGGACCTTGTCGCCGGTCTGGGGGTTGCGGGCGCGGCGGGCGGCGCGGTCGACGGCCTCGAAGGTTCCGAAGCCGGTGATGCTGACGTTTCCGCCCTCGGTGACGGTGCGGGTGATGGTGTCGAGGACGGCGTCGACGGCCTCGGTGGCGGCGCGGAGGGCGGCGGTCTTGGAGGGGTGGTCGCCGCCGAGGCGCTTGGCGACGGCTTCGATGAAGAGGGCCTTGTTCATGCTGCGGTCTCCTTGGGGGTGAGGGTGAGGTTGTGGCGCTGGGCGTAGTTCTCGGCGTTCTCGGCGGAGCGCCGCTCCATGTGGGCCGTGAAGTCGACGTAGCCGTAGGCGAGGTAGGTCACCGGGCCGAAGGTGACCTCGGTGGAGCAGTTGCCGTGCTCGTCGGTGGCCAGGTCGGTGCCGAGGTGCTCGGCGAGCTGGCGGACGGGCGCGTTGGAGTGCAGCGGGACGAGGAACTGTCGGCTGGTGGGGGCGGGGATGTCGGGGTTGAGCGTGAGCCAGTCGACGAGCTGGCGGAGGCCCTGGATGAACTGCTCGCGTTCGGTCATGATCTGGGCCCTTTCTGGGTGGTGGTTTGGGGGTTTCTGCTGGTCATTTGGGGTACCTCCGGCGGGTGTCGATCCCGCTGCCTGAGCCTTATAAGGGCCCTGCTCTGCCGTTGAGCTACGGAGGCTGGTGCCGCACCCCTGGAGGGGAGGTTGGGGTGCGGCGGTGGCCGCGCCTCTGCGGGGGATCAGAGGGGGCCGGTGGGCGGCGGCCTGTCCGCTGCCGCCCGTTGGGTGGTCGTGGCCGGGGACGGGGGGAAGACTCACCCGGCCACGACCGGCTCAGGGGGTCACGCGCCGGGGTCCAGGATCGGCGCGAGGCGCACGATGTAGCTGGTCTTCGCCCATCGGTTGGTCCGGGGGTTCCTGGCCATCAATCGCCAGGCCTGACCCGCATCGTCGACCTCGTCCCACCGGAACTCCCGCTGACTACCGTCGTCGTAGTTGTGCTGACGCTCGCGGCCCTGGGCGTACGCCTTGACGGCGTCCAGGTCACGGCTGACGGCGGCCGGGAACTCGCCGAGCAGCGCCACGTAGGTGAGCGGGGTGGTGACCTCGACCATGGGTCAGTCCTCCGGGGGGTCGTAGTCGTCGGCGTCGTTCTCGAGGTAGGCGCAGCGCGCCGAGCAGCAGCCGCGCAGGCCGCCGTTGGCGGGGAGCGGGTTGTCGCAGAAGAGGCAGCTCTTCAGGACCGTGAGCACCTGGGGCATCAGGCACCGGCCTCGTGCTTGCGGGCCTGCGCGGCGCGGGCGGCCGTGCGGGCGGAGGCTCGGACCAGTGCCTCCCGGTCGGAGGGCCTCAGCTCGGCGAGGAATGCCACGACGGCAGCCAAGTGGAACTGGTCCACGCCCGGGATCGGGTGGAAGGTTGCCAGTTCGAGGTGCGCGTGAACCTTGGTGTCGAGGTCGACGGGGATGGTGGCGAGCTCGATGAGGGACATGCGGTCTCCTAGGCGGCGAGGAGGTCGGTGAGGAGCTGGGTGCGCGCGGCGGGCGTGACGGTCGCCGGGGTGAGGGCCGCGACGCGGGCGGTGGCGGCGGCGAGACCGTGCCCGGCCGGGCGGGGCGCGACGGCCGCGACCGGGACGACGTAGCCGGTGGTGTGGACCGTGTAGGCGTCGATCCGGTCCAGCCGCCACGTCCGCAGCTCGCCCGAGGCCCGGTCCATCGCCTTGATCAGCACGTCGCCGGCCTTCGAGGTGGTGACGTCGGTGATCTCGATCGTGCGGACCGTCTCCGACCCGTCGGCCTTGGTGTAGGTGAGGGTCACGGCGCGGCGGCGGTCCCAGGCGCGGATCAGCCGGTTGAGGGTCTGCTCGCTGGTCTCGCGGCTGGTACGGAACACAACGGCCTCCCCTGGGTTGCGGGCCGCTCCGTGCTGCCCAACAACTCCAGTGTTGCAACCTTGAGTTGCAACGTCAAGATGCATCGTTAAGTTGCATCCATTAATTCGGGGGAAGCCTTCTACACACGTTGCAACCTGCCGTGGCATCCTTTGGCCATGGCCGCACAAGATCCCCAGCAAGCAGCCCGCGACCGCCTGACTGAACTCTCGGCCGCCTACACGGCCGCCGACGAGCAACTGGCTGCGGCCCGCGAAGCGCTGAACGCCGAGATCGTGAGCGTTCTCAAGGGCAAGGTCCTCGGCCCGTCCGAGGTCACCCGACTCGTCCCCTACGAGCGCCAGCACGTCGGCCGCATCGCCACCGCCGGCGGCGTGCCGCCGCTGCGGAAGGCCACCGTGGTCAGCAAGAAGGCGGCCGAGGCGGGGGAGTAGCCGGCTCACGCTGCGCCCCGGTCCCGCCAGGCCTGCACGATCGTCTGCGGCAGTACCCCGGCGTCCGGCACCTGCAGGCCCTGCTCCCGCGCCCAGGCCCGCACCACGCTCGGTGTGTAGTCCCGCTGCGGCTTCGCCTTCGCGGCCGCTGGCCGGAGTTCCTTCGCGCGGGCGTCGAGTGCGGCCAGGCGCTCCCGCAACTGCGCGGCCTCGTTCTCGAGGGTGGCCAGCTCGGCGTCGGCGGCGTGCCGCTGCCGGATTACGGCGAGCGCCGTCGCCGCGGTCTGGGCGAGCTTCCGCAGCGCCGGGTCGTTGTGCCGTTCGGCCCAGGCGAGGAGGTCGAGGACCTGGCCGAGGGGCTCGGGCTCGACGGTGATGGTCGGCTGCTCGACGGGTTCGGGCATCGTGGGTTCCTTCCTGGGCTTGCGTGGTGGGCGCGGTGCGGCTGGTGGATTGTCGTGGTGCTCTTCGTCGAGGAAGCGGCGGAGGGCGGCGATGGTCACGGCGTCACGTCCGGGTGAGATGTCGGTGCGCTGTCGGAGTGCGCGGCGCTCGCGGGCGGTCAGGCCGCCGCGCACGCCCTGGTCCTGGTGCGGCGGGGTGGCGAGGGCGTCGGCGAGGCACTCGGCCCGGACCGGGCAACCGACGCAGTACGTCGCGATGGCGCGCTGCTGGCCCTGTGCGCTCTCCGCGTGGAACAGCGGTGATGGCGTGTCGGCGCATGCGGCGTTGTCGAGCCAGAAGCCGGTGGCGATCACGGGTCGCGGCCCTCGAGGTAGCCGAGCACCCCGGTGTACGCCGGACGCGGCCGGAGCGGCTGCACGCCGAGGATGTGCGCCATCAGACCCTCGTAGAGCTGCGACGGGATGAGATCCCGCTGCGGGGGCGGCTCAGTGGTGCGTACGAGGCCGCACTGGTAGCACGCAGCGCCTACCTTCCCGCCGCCGTTGCCCCGGCAGATGGGGCACGGCGCGTCGGGGTCGATCATCTCGGCGCAGTGGCAGCCACACCCGCAGGTGCCGTCGTCGGCGGCGTTGTAGAGCACCGCAGCGGCCTCACGACGGATCTCGAGCTCGTAGGCGTCGAGGACCTCGGCCGGGACGCCCAGCGCTTCGAGATCCTGACGGGCGCTCACGAGGCCACCGCCTGATACTCCGAGTTGTAACGGCGCCCCAACCGGGCCGCGCCCGCCATGTGCCGTGTGCACACCGCCTGCCAGCCCGCGCCGACGTACCAGCGCCAACCGACCGTCGGGCGCACCGTGACGCAGCCGTCCCGGTAACAGGCCGTGCTCTCGCCGGTGGGGCGCTCGGGCGGCAGGTCGGTCGCGTCGGGGAGGGGCTTCTGCGGGTGCGTCGTGTAGGCCGGCGTGCGGAACGGGTCTGCCGGGTTCACGGCCTGTGCGGCGCTCCAGGCCTGGGCGGCGCGGGCGGCGACGGCGGCCTGGGCGCGGACGTGCGCGACGGAGAGCGGAAGGTGCGCCGTGTCGGCGTGCCGGAGCAGCGCTGTTCGGATGGCGTCATCGAGGGTCTGGCGCGACATCATCGTGCACCCCCATCCTCGCGTCGGCGCGCGAGCGCGGCCTGCGCCTCGGGCGCCAGCCGGACCTCGGTCGGGACCATCGCCTCCAGCTGCTGCTCCGACAGCCCCACCTCGCGGTACGGCTTCTCGGGCAGCGGCTCGCCGGTGCGCATCGCCCACCAGCCCGCGCAGACCAGCGCGCCGAGCGGCAGGCCGTTGAACATCGCGGTCGGCATGTAGGCGCCGGTGGTGGTCACGGGCAGGCCCTGGTGGCAGAAGAAGGGCTCGTCCTCGGGGAGCTGGGCACCGTTCGCCTCGAGCTCGGGCGAGCCTGCGCGGAACGCGCAGTCCGCGCACGCTGCCCGCATCACGCCGGGCGGCCGCGGTGCGCGCTCGGCACCACCGTCCGGCGAGTCGGTGAGGCTGGTGCCGGCGCAGTGGAGGCACTTCTCGCCGGGGCCGGTGTAGCCGCCGACGCAGTACGGGCACCTGTACGGGAAGATGCTCAGGCTCACGGCCGCTCACCGCCCATGTAGCGGGCGTACAGGCGGATCTTTCCGTCGACGGTGCGCTGCGTGGCCTCGAAGCTGCCTGCGGGCTGGCAGGTCGCGAAGATGCCGCGCCGGATCCTGAAGCCGATTTTCCCCGAGAGGGTGGCCTGCGTGATGGGGTAGGTGCCGAGCCTCACCCAGCGGCCCGGGTAAGACTTCATCTCCGTCAGCTTGGCTGCGTAGACGTGGCGCGGCTCGGGGGTGGGTTCTTCGAAGTCAAGGCTCACAGCTGGCTCCCGGGGTAGCCGGGGCAGCGGAACGGGTCGACGACACCCCACGTGCAGGTGTGCGGGCCGTGAGGCGTCTTGGCGGCGCACCAGCCCTCCGGCTCCGGGGCCGCGGCTGCGGGCTGGTGGGCGCGGACGAAGTCCGCCGCGTCCTCGAGGCAGCGCCGCTCCAGCTCCGTCAGGCCCGCAGCCGTTCGGGCGTGCTGCAGCAGCTGCTCGGCAACGCGGGCCACGGCTTGCTGGCAGCACAGCCCGGTAGCGGGCCCGTTCAGCGTCACGGCCGCAGGCGCCGGGTCGGTGTTGCGCCAGCCGCACGTGAGCCCCTGGTGGATGCCGGAGTGGCCGGCCGCGCGCTCGCACCGCTCGTTGTCCCGGATCGCGGGGCAGCGCGGCGGGGCGTCGTCCGCGGCCGCGCGCGGGCCCGGCACCGGCGCGACGACGAGGTCGTGCGGCTTGCGCCAGGGGCAGGTGTCGCCGCAGTGCGGGTGCGTGCACATCCTGCTGGAGCAGTCGGGGTGTCGCTGCTGGCCGGGGTCGCTAGTTGAGGCCGCTGCGTTGGCCTGGGGGAGGGGTGCCCATTCGAAGCCGGCGGCGGTGTGGATGCCGCGGTGTCCGTGCTGGCGGTCGCAGCGGACGTGGCCTCGGCCGGTGGGTCCGAAGTGGTGGTGGCTGGTGCATCGGGTGCTGGGCTTGGGCTGCTCGAGGAGCTGCTGGTCGTCGAGGACGGCGGGGAGCAGTCTGGCGATGCCGGTCCACATCGTGGCCATGGTGACGGCGGCGTCGAGTGCTGTGGGGTTGGCGGTGGCGCGGGTCTCGGCGTGCTTGGCCCACTGGATGGCGTGCTGGGTGGCTTCCTGGCGGGTGGTCACTTGGCGCCGCCGAAGGTCCAGCCGGGGTCGGTCATGAAGTAGCGGTTGGAGGGCCATTCCCGGGTGTAGGTGGGCTCCATGCCGGTGGCGTTGGTGGGTGCTGCGGGGGTGGCGATGGTGAAGGTCAGGATGCCGTCGACGCCGTTGAGGGCGACGCCGATGATCTGGCCTTCGATGGGGCCGAGGCGCAGCGCGTCGGCGAGCAGCCGGGTGCTGACGCGGAGGGGGATGTTGGTCACGGGTGGCTCCTGGGGCAGGCGGGTCGTGTGTGGCGTTCTGCGGGCCGTTCAGGGCTCGCGGCGGACGAGTTGTCGCGGACCCCCGGGTTCGTCGGCGAGAGGCGGCGTTTTGTCGCGCCTCGGGGGCCTGGGGGGCTTCGGGTGGATGAGCGCGGAGAGGATTCCGACGGCGACGACCGCGCAGATGATCACGAAGGGGGCGAGGGTCAGCGCGATGACCTGCCGGGTCATGACGCGCCCCGCTTGCGGTCGCGTTCGGCGGCGCGGGCGGCCCGGTACTCGTCGGGCGGCTCGGGCACGGCGGCGAGGAGCGGTGGCTGGATCGGGGCCGGCTTCGGCTTCGCGCGCGCCCGTCCTGTGGGTGGTTGCTGTACCTCAGCCATGTCTTGGTCGGGGTGGTGGTCACCTACCGCAGGTAGGTGGGTGGTGGTAGGAGCGTCCACGGACGCTTTCCGGACGGCGTCCACGGACGCTTTCCAGGGGCGTCCACGGACGCTTTCCGGATCGTCTGGAAGGCGTCCGTGGACGCTTTCCGGAACACAGTCCACGGACGCTTTCCGGACGGCGTCCACGGACGCTTTCCGGCGGGCCTTCTCCTGCCTCGACTCCCCAAACCAGTCGAGCGCCGCCGCCCACTCCAACCGGCCCACCGGCATCAGCAGCTGATACACCGGCGACTGGTTCGGCCTGCGCCTGCGCTGCAGCACACCCAGGCCGACCAGCACCCGCACCGCCCGCGACACCGTCTCCACCGAGCACCCGGCCAACGCGGCGATCGTCTCCCGCTCCGGATACGCGCCGCCCCCATCGCTGTCGGCGAACGACGCGATCCAGTTCCCGACCGTCCCGACCAGCGCCAGATGCCGCAACTGCCGCGCGCTCAACTGCTCACGCAGCTGCGGGCGCAGCACCTCGGCGCGCAACGCGAGGATCCACGCGGCCTTCGGCGACTGGATCGGGCGGTCTTTCACGGGCACGTCAGCTCTCTCGGGTGCGGAACGGAGGGCATCAGCGGGCGCCGGGCCCGCAGGCGTGTCAGGACGGCGCGCCGTTCATCACCTGGTAGTCGATCCGCGACTGCAGGTCCCCGACGACGTCGTCGAACGCCGCGCGCAGCACGTTGTCGGGCCGGTCGAGGCGGTAGCCGAGCTTCAACTGGCCCTCGCCCTCGATCCGGTACCGGAACCGCGCGGTGACCCGGTACGGGGCGCTGCCCTCGAACGGCACCAGGCCGATCTCGAAGGTGTCCGGGATCGTCAGCTGGCCCTTCTGCCCCGCCCGGGCCTGCACCGTCTCGACGTACTCGAGCTGCCGCTGACCCGACGCCAGCCGCGTCCCGGACTTGAAGTCGACCTTCGTCGCGGCCTGGATCGACTGCGCGACCTCAAGCATCTCCGCCGCCGGCGGCGCCACCAGCTCGGCGCAGTGGTCCTCGAGGTGCTCGGCGAACTCCGTCTGGGACAGGAGGCGCCCGTGGTGGGCCATCCAGGCCTGCCACTCCGGGGTCTTCCGCAGCTCGAGGACCAGCCGGTGACCGCCCCACCGCGCGGCGTCCGGCCGGTGCGCGTCCAAGACCGCGGTGACGGCCAGTCGCTGGGCGTCGGCGTACACCTCGGAGTGCTCGTCGCAGTGCTTGCCGAAGTACTCGAAGAACGACGGCACGTCCCACACCCTTGTGGTGCCCGTCTTCCGGGCCGGGGCGGTGCGGTACTCGTCGCCGGTCAGGTCGACCTTGTGGACGCCGGCCGGGGTGTGGAAGGCGTGGACATGCCCGGTCTCGAGCCGGTGCGGGGCCGCGCTGCGCAGGGCGGTGTCGATGATGGCCTGCGCGTCGGCCGGGATGGAGTGCAACTCGGTGGTCATGCGTTCCTCAGCTCGGTGGTGTGGGTCGGGGCGATGCGGAAGTCCAGGCCCAGCTGGCGCGGGTCCTCCCGCACGGGGTTGCCCTCGGAGTCGACGAAGAACAGGGCCTTCGGCGCGGCGGCCTTCGGGGCCTTGAGAGTGGAGTCGAACGCGATCGAGATCGGGGAGCCGTCGACGGCGCTGGTCGGCTCCACCACGATCGACACGACCAGCGAGCCCTTCTTGCCGTGGGCGGTAACGGCCTCGATCAGCTGGTGCAGCTCCGTCGACAGCTCCTCGTGGGTGCGGCCGTTGAGGTGCTCGACCAGGACGACGGCCAGCTCCTTCACGCTCGGGGAGTCGTCGAGGATCTCGCCGGTCTGGCGGTCGACCTTCATGGGGGTTCCTTTCCTTGGGCGGCTTCGCGGGCGAGCCGCTGTTCGTAAGCGCGTTCGGCGCACACCTTGTGGGCGGGACGGCCCGGCACCGCCGCCTGCCCCGGCTTGCGCGGCCGCGCGGTGTCGTCCCGCAGGTGCGTCGGCAGGAGGCAGTACCGGCACAGCAGGTCGATCGAGTCCCAGTGCCAGGGCGGGGACCAGTCGAACGTCACCACCGCGGTCACGCGGTTGCCGGCAGGCCGACCGTGGTGGCCCGGGCGGCGGCCACGGCCGCGCGGCTCCTGGCGATCTGCCGGGACCGGGCCTCCATGGCGGCCGCCCGGGCCGGGTTCAGGCGCGCCCACAGCTCGTAGCGCTCCCGGGGGTTCGCGCCGCCGAACACGCCGAACCGTCCGTCGAGCGAGCGGTCGCCCTCGTCGGCCAGGGCCTGGCGCAGGCATGCCGCCTGCAGCGCGGCCGGGCAGTCGCTCAGGCAGATCCGGGCGGCCTGCGAGACGCGGTGACCGGTGCCCGGGGGCTGGATGTCCGAGGCGTCGTGCCACAGGTCCGGGTCGGCGCCGGGCTGGCGGCAGGCCGCGAGGGACCAGTCCAGGTCACTGGCCATCGCGCACCGCCTCGACGGGGATGACCTTGCCGGAGTACATCGGGTGACGGCGGGCCTTCGGCGGCTCGGGCCGGTAGTGCAGGCCCAGCATCCACAGCAGCTCGTCCTCCTCCACGCGGCTGGTGGTGTGGTGCAGGACGGAGCGGACCGCTGCCGCCCGCTCCGTCGCGCTGTTCGTGGACAGCGGCAGCGACTCGGCGTCGTGGTTGACGACCTCCATCTGCGGGACGAGCGTCACGGCCGCCCACCCCGGTCCCACAGCTCCACGTCGCGGCGCAGCTCGGCCAGCGCGAGACGGACCCGCGTCAGATCGGCGTCCAAGCCGCTGGGCAGCTCGGACTCGACCAGGGCGGCGAACCGGTGCGCGGCGCGGCGCTCGCGCCGCCACTCCAGGGCGCCCCAGCACAGGCAACCGGCCACGACCACGACGACCATCACGGTCAGCACCTCGGCGAGGCTGTCCATCACTGCCCACCCCGCTCCTGGTACAGGCGGGTGCCGAGCGCCCACAGGGTCTCCATGTCGCCGGTCTCGTTCTGGACCTTGATGCCGCTGAGGTGGAACTGCCGCAGCTCGTCGGCGATCTGGTACAGCCGCTCGGCCGAGGTCTTCGGGTTGACCATCTCGTCGCGGTACTGCTCCGGGGACTTGACCTGCGGCGCGTCCCCACGGTCGACGTGCGCGCTGTCCGGGTCCGGGTCGCCGGTCGGCACCATCGCGGCCGTCAGCAGGAACACGCGCAGCGCCACGGACTGGGCCTTCGCGGTCCCCTTGTCGGCCGAGTCCAGTGCCTCGCCAGCAGACTGCAGTTGGCCGGCCAGCACGTCGCCCTGCGGGCCCATCACGGTCCACGTGACCACGACGGTGCATTCGCGCTGCAGCTTCTTGTTGCCGTTCACGAAGTCGCGGTACTTCGCCTCGACCTTCGTCGGCAGGACCAGGACGCCGTGACGGCGCAGCGCGGGGGCGAACGCGTTCACCGTGCGGTCGACGCCACGGAAGTTGTAGTGCGTACCGGGAGCGTTGTAGACCTCGCTCTTCCCGATCTTCCGAATGTCGGCCATGACGCGGGACCAGGCCACGTGGACCGGCACGGCGTCGGGTTCGGCGTCGGGGGCTTCGTAGTCGGCGCCGAGGTCCTGGATGCCGACCTGCGGAGCCTCGGGCTCCGGCGTCACCGGGGCCGGGGCGGCGGGCTGCTGGGCTGCTGCGGCGGCGCGCTCGGACAGGCTGCTCATGCCGCGTGCTCCTTCCGGACTCGTTGCGGGATCGACAGGCGGTCGCTGGTGGTGTGGGTGACGCAGTCCGCGTAGGCGTCGGGCCAGCGCTCGGCCAGCCTCGCGACGTCGGTGGTGCTGCGGGTCGACTGCTCGATGGAGTACGCGGGCTTGTCGCCCAGGACGGCCATCTGCGCCGGGCCCAGCGCCGCGACCATGCGCGCGTAGGCGGCCTTCTTCGCCAGCTCGGCCGCCTTGGCGTCCGCGCAGGCGTCGAGGTAGTCCGACAGCGCCTCCTGCGCCTCGCCGTCCCGGTCGATCCGCACGATGCCGTCCCGGTCCGGGTGCAGGCGCTGGTACAGCTCGAGGAGGGCGTCCGGCGGCTGGTTCTCGTCGGCCGGCGGCGGCTGCCGCAGCTGCACGCGCTGCCACAAGGTCCCGGCCTCGGCGAGGATGTAGTCGACGAGCTGGGTGTGCTCGGAGCGGCGGACGGTGTACTGGCGGTAGTCCTGGCCGCCGATCAGGCAGACGACGTGGATGTGCTCGAGGCCGGTGACGATGATCTGCCACAGCACCTGGGCCAGCACGTCGTCCGGGGGCCCGGCCCGCCACAGCTTCGCGACGAACGCGTTGCGGGTCTTCACCTCGAGCGCGCACTGGGCGTGCCGGTCGCGGTCGAGCGGGCACTCGGCGCAGAGACGGTCCAGCGTGCACTGCTGCCAGGGCTCTGTCTCGTTGGCGATCAGGCCGACGCGGGAGACGACGGTGCTGTTTCGGCGGGCCCAGTCGAGCGCGAGGGGCTCTTCGAGGACGTTGCCGAAGTGCGCCGCCTCGGACCACTGGCCGTCGTCGACGGGCAGGTCACCGACCTTGTCGTGGTAAACGTGCAGCGGGGTGCGGAAGTTGGAGACCTGCATGACGGCGGGGATGTCGCTGGAGCCGAGTCCCCGCCGACGGTCGCCGAGCCACAGGCTGCGCGGGGCGTCGGCGGGGAGCACAAGGAGGCCGGTGGGGGTGACGCGGGCGCCGGAGTAGGTGAGGGTGCTCATTCGGTCACCTCGGGCGTCTGGGCGGGGCCGGGCTGCTTGGCCGCCGGGCACGGCTCGAGGCGGTAGCGGTAGTGCGCGGCGAGGTCGGCCTGGCCGAGGGCTTCGGCGGCCGTCAGGGCGCGCATGAGCGCCATGCGGTGCTCGTCGGTGACGGCGTGCCGGATCTGGCAGTAGCAGGCGCTGGTCACGACGCCACCGCCTCGACGGTCTCCGGCGGGACGGGGGTCTCGACCGGGGCCTCGGCCACCTGCTGCGGCGCGGCCTCCGTGTCGGGGATCGGCGTCCAGCACGTCACGACCACGTCGATGCCCTCGATAACCGTCGCCAGGTGCGCGTACTCCTGCGCCGGAACCGGGAACCCGGCCGCCGAGTCGTGCGCGGAAACCTGCTCGACCGCGAGCTGGCCGCCGAACACGCGCTGGTAGGCCGTCAGGGCCTCGGCGCCGCCGTCGAGGAGGGTCAGGTCGAGCATGGGGGAGCTGTAGGCGTGGCCCTCCCAGACCTTGGGCAGCGGCAGGCCCGGCGTGGCGAGGATCCGCTGCAGGACGCGGTGGGCGTGGAGGGCGCGGGCCCGATCCGGGTCGAACACGGGCTGCGGCGGGGCGGCGAGCGGCGCGGCCGCGAGCGGGGTGACGACCGGCATCGTCACGGTCGTCTCGCTGTCGCCGGCCGGGGCCGGGTTCTGCTCGACCACCGGCAGAACAGCGGTGGTGTCGGTACTCTCGGACATCGTCTGGGTCCCTTTCCTGTGGAGTGGTGGGGATCTGCTGCCGCCCCCGTGTTGTGTCCGCCGGGGGCGGCCTTTGCTTTCAGGCCGTGGCGTCGGTGCAGCGCTTGCAGGGCAGCTGCCGGTGGTGCTCGGGGCAGGTGTCGTTGCGGGCGGGCTCGTAGCGCACGGCGGGGCCGTTGAGGCGGCGCAGCGTGCGCTGGGCGTCGCGGGAGACCTTGCGGAGGGTGTAGCGGGGGCGCATGCGGGGACTCCTGGGGTGGCGGGTTCAGGCGGCCTGGCGGACGGTCTCGAGCCAGGCGAGGACCTTGGTGTAGAAGAAGCGCGGCGTTCCGCCGACCCACTCGGTCGGGAACGGCGTTGCGGTGTCGCGGTACTCGCGCCGCTGGTCGTCGACCCACGACGGGCTCTTGCCGAGGAGGTCCGCCAGCCGCTGCCGCTTGATCATCGGCTCGTGCATGTCGACGACCGCGTCGGTCGAGCCAGACGTTTTACGTGTAGAAGTAGAACCTTCGGCCGTGAAGAACTCCGCCACGGGGCGGCCGAGGGCCTCCGCGGCCAGCTGGGCCGCCCGCTCGGAGAAGTGCTCCCGGCCGGACTTGCCCGTGCTCACCATCTGGCCGACCGAGGCCTGCGAGATGCCTCGGCCGTCGGGGTCGATGCCGACCGTCGCGCGAGCGAGTGCCGGGATCGACAGGCCTGCCTCGGCCATGGCCGAGCGGAGTGGCTTGCCGCCGTCCCTGCGTCTCATCTGGTGTTTCTCCTTCCGTGGCATGTGCCGGGTGGCCGGATCTGGGGGGTGTTCCGGATCGGCTTCTGCCATATCTACGTTCTACACGTAGAAGGTAGAGCCGTCAACACCCGTCGCGCGCCCAAGGTTTCATTGCTGGTGGGGCCGGTGGGGCGCACGTGTCGGCACTGGTGCGCCCCCGGAAGCTTCTACTTCTACACGCCAAAGAGGCGCGCAGATTGGCATATGTAGAAGGGGGTGGCGATACTTGCCCCGTGACCATCAATCGCGACGACGCCATCAGGGCCGAGGGTGAAGACCTCGCTGCCTTGATCCTGCGCGTCATCGACGAGAACCCCGGCCTCAGCCAGAAGGGCATCGCCGAGAAGTCCGGCATCCCCCTGGCCACGATCAACGCCTGGGTCACCCGCCGCAGAGGCACCTCTGGCCGCATCGACCCAGACTCGCTGCGCAAGCTCGCCGCGGTGCTGCCGAAGACGACCGTGAAGCAGGTCTTCGAGTCCACCGGCCGGCGCGCGCCGGCGAACCTGGACCAGGAGCGGGAGAAGAAGCTGCTGCGGTTGTGGCGTCAGATGGACGCTCAGCAGCAGCGCAGCGTCCTGGATATGGTCGAGGTGATGGTGCGCCAGCCCAAGGGGCGCGCGGCAGAGTAGCAGGCGTCGCGTACGCCTAGGGCGCGCGCCCCCAGCGCGACCAGCGGAAACGTTGAAGCCTACACATTTTCTTTCAGATTCCGACGCATTCTCTTACCGGCATATGCCACGAAGCGATAGCGTCGACACTCCCGCTGTCCCCTCCAGCAGCGGACCCTCCACACCACTCGTGCGACCCTTGGGACCCACCCATGTGCATCCGCATCCGTGTGGTCGACGTGTGTCCGCGCCCCGTGGCCTGGGACCCAGACGAACAGGCCGTCATCATCAGACGCGGCACCCACCCGCCGACCGCACTCACAGAGACCCACCTGATCCTCCGAGACCTCGACGCGCCGCCCGGCCCGGTCCTCCTGTGCCACTGCGGCGAACCCATCCCCCTGCCACCCCTGCTCGCCGGCCTCGAACTCACCGAGGTCCCCGTCGTCACCATTCGGGCGGTGGCCCATGGGGCGTAGAGCCACCAACAACCCCCGCAAGCGCGAATCCAAGGCATGCGGCTGCCCCGACTCCACCGCAAAGTTCCGCCCCGGCACGAAGCCCACGCGCAAGGCAGACGCCTGCATCTGCTCCTGGCAGTACCGCTACGACGGGCCCGACGGCCGCGAGCGAGCTCTCAACCGGCCCACATACGACGAGGCCAAGGAAGCTGGCGAGGCGACGAAGGTCGCGATCCGCGAGCGCCGCTGGATCGACCCCGACCGCGGCGACATCACCATCGACCAGCTCTGGGCGATCTGGTGGCCCCTGCAGAAGAAGAAGGGCCTCAACGCCCGCCTCGGCGACGAGAGCATGTGGCGCACCCACGCCCAGTCGCACTGGGGCCACTGGAAGGTCTGGGCCATCGGCCACGCCGAGGTGCAGGCCTGGGCCAACGACCTCGCCGGGCCAGAGGACGACGACGGCGACTGCCAGGGCCCACTCATGCCCTCCAGTGTCCGCCGGGTCTTCGCGCTCCTGGACGGCATGCTCGCGTTCGCGGTCGTCGACAAGCGCCTCACGTTCAACCCGTGCGACGGTGTCCGGCTGCCGACCGTGCGCAAGCCCCACCCGGAGGACCGCAAGCCGCCGACCGTCCTGCAGCTGCGCCGCGTGCGCCGTGCGCTGCCCGCTTACTACCGGACCCTGCAGCTGGTCGCGCAGGAGACTGGACTGCGGTGGGGCGAGCTGATCGGGCTGCGCGCGTGCTGGGTCGACCTCGACGCGGCCCGGATCCACGTCCGGGAGGTGATCGTGTCCGAGCGCGGCCACCAGCGCCGCAAGCGCTACCCCAAGAGCGACGCCGGGTTCCGCACTGTGCCGCTGACCCCGCGGGCGGTCGGCGCGCTGCGCCGACACATGGAGCAGGTGAGGCCGGCCACGACGCGCACGGAGCCGAAGTCCGGCATGCACGGCGAGGAGTTGCTGTTCCGCGGTCGCCGCGGCGGCTACGGGGCGCGGCGTGGCGAGGTCATTCCTCTGGGTGAGGAGACGTTCAAGCGGGTGTGGCACAGGGCGATCCAGGACGCGGGGGTCGCGCGCGTCACGGTGCGGCAGTTGCCGGATGGGAAGACGCGGCGGAAGCTGTGGCCGAACTTCCACTCACAGCGCAAGACGTTTGCGTCGACGTTGCACGCGCTGGGGGCGCCGGAGGCCGTGGTGCAGGAGGTGTTGGGGCATGAGCGTGCGGGGGAGGTCACGTGGCTGTACACCTTCGCGGCGCGGGATGTGGCGGGGCAGGTGTATGCGGCGTTGACGGACAAGAAGGCACGTCAGGGGCCATTTCTGCGGGTGGTGGGCGAGTCCGGAATTAGTCCGGAAACTCCTACGCATCGGAGCGCATTCACGCGCAGTCGTGCGATGTAGAAGGTAGAAGGTCCAGTTCGCGGAATGCTGCTTCACCTGGGGGAGTCTCCAGGCGAAGCAGTGTTTCGTGATCACGAACCGATCATGACCGCGAAGTAAAGCTTGGATTTGAAGTGGAATGTCCCATTTCCATCTGCGCGCCGCGCACCGCCCCCGGCGTCGTGCCGAGCCGCCTGCGCAGCAGTGTGGCCACAGTGGTGCCGTTCTCGTAGCCGACGCGCCGGGCCACGGCGTCCAGCGGGAGGTCCGTGGTGCGCAGCAGGTGTACCGCCTGCTCCAGGCGGATCTGCTGAGCGAAGCGCACCGGCGTCACGCCGAGGACGGCGCGGACGGTGCGCTGCAGGGTGCGTTCGCTCACGCCGAGTTCGCGCGCGGTCTCGGCGAGGCGCAGCGGCTGCTCCAGTCGCCCGCGCAGCCTGCGCTCGAAGGCGTCCACCAGCGGCTCGGTCCGGGCCAGATGGCCAGGGATGGCGTAACTCGCCTGGCTGGGACGGGAGTCCAGGATGAGGTAGCGGGCCGTGAGCTCGGCCAGGGCCGGACTGGCCGAGCGGACCAGGGCCAGGGCGAGATCGAGGTGTGCGAGCGCGGCGCCGGCCGTGGTCACCCCGGGTGTCTCGACGACCATGCGCGACTCGTCCAGGGCGACGCGCGGATAGCGCCGACGGAAGGCCGGCGCCAGCCACCAACTCGTCGTCGCGGGGCGGCCGTCCAGCACCCCGGCCTCTCCGAGCAGAAAGGTCCCGGCACAGGCCGCCGCCAGAGCCGCACCCTCGGAGCGGGCCCGGAGCACCGCCTCGCGGGCCGGGGCGGCGTCGGCGGAGGCCACCCACGTCGTCAGCTCCTCGGCGCGGGGGTACCAGATCCCGGGCGTGACCAGCAGGTCCGTCGGTCCCGCCGCCTCCGGGGAGACCGTGTCGACGGTGTGGCCCGCCGCCGTGCGGACCTGTCCCCGGCCGCCGGGGGCGACGCAGCGCACCCGCCACCTCGGCGGCGGCGTCGGCAGTTCGCCGCGCAGCGCGTCGGCGGTGCGCAGCACGTCGAGGACGGCGGCCAGGCCGGAGTCGAAGACGCCGTCGACCACCAGGACGGAAACCCTCATGACCGCACCCTCATGACCGCACCCTCATGACGGAAATGGTAAAGGATCCGTCGGATCCGCCACTACGGCGGCGGGTGGCCGCGTCCCTAGCGTGGGGTGGGCGACGATCACCGTCGCGCCGTCGCCGCATCCGGCCCCGAGGAGCGTCCCGTGAGCGTTGAGCACATCCCTGAGAGCAGTCCCGTGAGCGACCACCCCGGCACCGATCTCGGCTACCTCGTGCGCTTCGAGGCCAGGCCCGAGCACGCGGAGGAGTTCGGCGCGCTGCTGTCCGGCGCCGCGCTCGACCTTGCCCGCGCGGAGGAGGGGACCACGGTCTGGTTCCCGCTGCGGCTCGGGCCGACGACCTTCGGCGTCTTCGACGCCTTCCCCGACGAGGACGCCCGCCAGGTCCACCTGCACGGGCGCATCGCGGACCTGCTGAAGGCGGAGGCCCCGCGGCTGCTGGCCGCGCCGGTCGAGGTGCGCCCGGTGGACGTGCTCGGCGCCAAGCTGCCGCACTGAGCTGCCCACGATGCCTGGTTTCTTGATGGGACGTCAACTCTGCCCGTCCCTCTGCCGTTGAGCGCCGGCCGGGCCCGACTCCGGTCGACGGAAGGGCCGTTCGTGAGGTGAGCCGGTCCGAGTGGTTGCGGTCGCGCCGCGCGTGGCGCGATCCTGCCCATGACGGAGTGGCGACTCCCAGGGGTCGCGGGAAGCCGTGCGGCTCCCCGTGCCCCTGCGGCGGGCGGGGAGGCGTGCGTGGCTCTGATGGGGCGGGGTGTCGGCTGGTCCTTCCGGCGCCGCGGGCGGCGTCGGCTCGGCGCGGTCCAGCGTGCGGTCACACCCCTGCTGGCTGGGGCCGGCTTCGTGGTGCTGGTCTTCGCGCCCGGTCGGCACACCGCGCTTGCGCGCTGGGAGCTCGCGGCGGACTCCCTGCCGCTCCTCCTCGCGGCCGTGGCCTGGCGGTGGTGGCGTCCCACCGATGAGGGCCTGCCCGACGCGTTGCGCCTGCGCCGCCGAAGCCGGCGGATCGCGCTGCGTTTCGCCTCCGTGCCCGGGGTGGGCAGCGCCGTGGCGCTCGCGCTCGCGGTCGGCGCGCACGGAGCCGGAGGCCACGACGCCGCGCAGGCCGCCCTGTGGCTGGCGGTCGCCGCGCCGGTGCCCGTCCTCGTGGAGGCCTTCCTGTGGCGGCTCGCGCCGAGCTCGCTGCGCCAGGACGTCCGCATCGGCGGGCTCGTCGAGGAGATCCAGGGTCTCAACGCCCGGATCGCCTACAGCGCGCGGCTCGTCTTCGATCCGGAGTTGGGCCACCTGGGACGCGTGGTGCCGCAGCAGCACGCGCCGCGCCCGGAGGCTCCCGGCGCGCCGCTCGCGGTCGTGCCGGACCGGGTGCTCGCCAAGCGGATGGTGATGCAGCGGCTCTCCTTCGCCGAGGAGCGCTGGCTGGTCAACGCGTCGATCCGGTGGGACGGTTCGGCCCTGCTGGTCACCGACATCGGCGGCCGGACGGTGGCCGCCCCCGCGCGGCGCGGGGCGCGTTCGCTCGCGGGCGAGCCGGTCGAACTGGTCTGGGTGATCGAGGAGAGCTACGGCGATCCGGTCCGCGAGGCGTTCGTCCTGCTGCTGGACTCCCAGGACCGCTGCCTGCTGACCATGTCCGGGCTCGGCTTCGACGCGGACGAGCTCGCCGCCCTCGCCTCGACGGCGCGCCTCGCCTGCAGCCGCTACCACCTGCGCCTCCCGGCCACCGACCGTCTCGGCCACGCCCTCCTGCCCCGCATGTTCCCCCGCCGCCGCGGCCACATCCACGTCCAACTGGGCCTGTCCGCGGCGTAGCCCCGCCCCGCCGGACGTTCGGCCGGGAGGCCGGGGGTCGTTTCCCGGCGTTCCCGCTCTGCCTCGCCTTGCCCCGCGCCTGCCCGGCCTTCGGCCGGGAGGTGGCACAGGGGTGCTTCGGCCCTCTGCCCCGCCTTGGGCCGCACCGCCCGCCGGACGTTCGGCCGGTGGGCCGTTTCCCTGCGTTCCCGCCTGCTCTGCCTCGCCCTACGCCGCGCCGCTCGCCGCCCGCAGGGCGCTCGGCCGGTGGGGCGTTTCCCGGTGCTCGCTGGGTCGGGGGTGATGTAATGGTCTCATGACAAGTGCATCACTTACATCGATTCCGGCTGGCGCGCTGTCCTCCGTCGTGGCCGACTGGGTGTCCGGCTGGGTGGTCTCGCGCGGTGCGTCCGAGCCGGAGGCGGCGGCGTGGGGGTGGACCGTCGACGTGGGGCAGGAGGCGCAGGTCGCGCGCCACGTGGTCGTCGACGCGGACGAGGCGCGCGTGCGGGCGGCGGCCGAGCGGGCGCGGGGCGTGGGGTGGTGGCTCAAGGTGTTCCTGCCGCAGGCGTGCGACGCGCCCGAGCCGCTGGTTCTCGGCTGGCTCGGACCGGGCTGGGCAGCGGACATGCCGGGCTATCTGATGGCCCTCGACCTGAAGGCCGACGCGGGGGAGCAGGCCACGCCGGGCTCGCTCCCGCCCGGCTACACCCTGCGCGGCTGGACCCGCGGCGACGTGGTCCGCGTGCTCGTGGCCGCGCCCGACGGCTCCCTCGCCGCACGCGGCCAGGCCGGGCTCGCGGGCGAGGTCGCGGTGCCCGACCAGATCGCCACGATGGCCGCCCACCAGCGTCTCGGCCTCGGCTCGGTCGTCATGCGCTCGCTCCAGCAGCAGGCCCTGGCGGCCGGCGCCTCCCGTGCCGTCCTGGGCGCGTCGACGCAGGGCCGCGCCCTGTACGAGTCCCTCGGCTGGCAGGCGCACACCGCCTTCGCGAGCCTCTACCGGACTGCCGGGGAGGGCTAGCCGGGGCTCGCCGGGCCGGCGCCCCGAAATCCAGTGGTGGCGTGGGCCGCCACGGAGTTAGCCTGCCCGGGATGACGACTCCTCGAATCCGATTGGGGGTCCTGCTCGCGAACGGTGTGTGCTGATGCGCACCGGAACCGCGAACGGGAACACCCGTCTCCAGATGTGGCGGCGCGTGCGCGAGTACGCCGTGCCGCCGTCCATGATCCTGACCGCGACCGCCCGCCGGTCCGTCGGCGACTGGGCGGGCGCGTGCGCGGCCGCCCGCGTCGCCGTCGATCTCGACCTGCGGGACGTCGCCCGCCGCCACGGCCGTGAGCTCGCCACCGCGCTCCGCGCCGACCTGCGCCGCCTCGCGCCGGACCTGCTGCGCTGGCACCTGCCGCGGGTCGCGCCGGACGGCCTGCTGCGGCCCGGCCTGACGGTCACTCTGGCCCGCTACCCCGCCGCCGAGGGGGCCGCGCCACTCCACCTCGTGCTGCGGACGTCACCCGCCTGGGCTGACGACGCCCAACGGGTCGCTCTCGCCCTGTGGGACCCCCTGCGCCCCGAGGCGGACACCCGGCGGCACCCCCACCCGCACCCGAGCCGACGGTTCAGGCTCGACCTGCACCGCCATCTGTGGGACGCCCGCAACAGCGTCGAACTCGGCGAGCGCAGCGGCACGGCCGAACTCACCGAACCCGCGGAACGCGGAAGTTGGGCCACGGACCGGTGGGCGGACGAGGCCCGGCTGCTGCTGCGGGCCGAACGACGCGCCTCCGGACGCGTCGCGGTCCGGCTCGGCCGCCGGGAGGCGCTACTGCTGGACCTCGACGAGGACGGCACGCTCACCGCCTCGGTGACGACACCGGCCGAGGCGCGCAACCCCGACCTGCTCCTGCTGCCGGACGCGGCGGTCTTCGTGCCGCCCGACCTGGAGCTGCTCCGCGCCGGGTTGATCGACGCCGACGCGCTCCACCCGCTGGTCGCCGCCGCTTTGCTGCCCGGGCACGTCCCCGCCGGGCGTCCCGCCGTCGACGCGTCGGCGCCGCGCGTCGTCCCGGTCGAGTGCCGGGGCGAACGGCACCGGCTCGCGGTGGTCGGCGGTGTGCTGAGACCGCTCGACCACGGTCCGGAGGAGCTGCGCCGCGAGGAGTTGCTGGTCGCCCTGACCGGCACACCCCTGCCCTGCCTCCAGGCGATCGACCAGGCCCACCGCAGCCCCGAGGGCCTCGACGAGCTGCGTCGCCGGCTCGACCACGGTGACCTCGCGGGCTTCACGGCCGTGCTCGCGGCCCTGATCGGCCCCGACGCCGTGCTCCCCGCCGGAGCACTGCGCGACGAACTCGACGCGGCGCGGCTTCGCCGGATCGACTACGCGCTCTACCGGGCCGGTCTGCCCGCGCCCCCGTCCGGGGCGGTGTCCGGCCGGACCGCCCGGCGTCGTGCCCAGCGCACGCGCCGACAGCCCGCCCCGCGGCGCTGACCACCCCCTGCTGCCGCATCCCTTCGAACCTCCAGGTGATGACTGATGACCTCTGCCACTCTGCTGTCCCCTCCCGTCTCCGGCCCCGTCCCCGTCTCCGGCCCCGTCCCCGTCGCCGTCTCCGGCCAGGTCCCTGCCCAGCGTCCCCAACTCGACGTCGCCGACGAGCTGCTGGGCCTGCTCCGGCAGTCGGACACCGAGCCGCGTCCGGACCAGCAGCTGGAGGCGCTGACCCTCGCGGTGGCGGCGGACCTGCCGGTGCTGCTCTGGGGTGAGCCCGGCATCGGCAAGACCGCCGCGCTCACCCAACTCGCCGAGGCCCTTGACCTGCCGCTGACCACCGTCATCGCCAGCGTCCACGAACCCTCCGACTTCTCCGGCCTGCCCGTCGTCGGCGACGACCCGGCCCGGCAGGGCGTCCCGCTCGCGCCGCCGGACTGGGCGGTCCGGCTGGTCCGGGCCGGCAAGGGCCTGCTCTTCCTCGACGAGCTCTCCACCGCGCCGCCCGCCGTCCAGGCCGCGCTGCTCCGGCTGGTCCTGGAACGCCGCATCGGTTCCCTGCAACTGCCGCCCGGGGTACGGATCGTGGCTGCCGCCAACCCGCGCGCCTCGGCCGCCGACGGCTGGGAGCTGAGTCCGCCGCTGGCCAACCGCTTCGTCCATCTGCTGTGGACCCACGACCACGAGGTCGTCGTCCGGGGCCTGGGCGGGACCTGGCCGCGCGCCGTGCTGCCGCGGCTCGACCCGGCCCGGCTCGCCGAGGCGGTGGACTTCGCCCGCCGTGCCGTGTGCGGACTGCTCGCCGTCCGGCCGGGCCTGGTGCACCGGCTGCCCGACAGCGAGACCCGCCGGGGCGGCGCCTGGCCCTCGCCGCGCAGCTGGGAGATGACGCTGCGGCTGATCGCCTTCGCGACCGCCGCCGGCTCCTCGCGCGACGTGCTGTCCTTGCTGGTCCGGGGCGCGGTCGGGGACGGTCCGGGCCTCGAACTCCTGGCGAGCCTGGACCGAATGGACCTGCCCGATCCGGAGACGCTGCTCGCGGCGCCGGAGAGTGCCGTGCTGCCGGAGCGGGGCGATCTGCGCCAGGCCGCGCTGGACGCGGTCGTCGCGGCGGTCCGCGCCCGCCCCGAGCGGACCCGCTGGGACGCGGCCTGGACGCTGCTGGTCCGGGCGGTGGAGACGGGCGCGCCCGACCTGCTGGTGGTGCCCGCCATGACGCTCGCCTCGCTGCGCCGCGAGGGGTGGGACGTGCCGCCGTCGATCGAGCAGCTGGCCGGCGCGGTCTCGCTCTCCCAGCAGGCCGACCGCGCGGCCGAGACGGCGGCCGCCCGCGAACGCGTCGAGCAGGCCGAACGCGACCGTGCCGCCCGCCTCGCCGCGGCCGCGGGCGGGCGAACCGCCCGATGACCGCGATGCCCGCACATCAGCGCTCGACAGCACCCGAACCGGCGGCTCGGGCCCAGGCGGCGCCAGGGCCGGAGGCGGCGGTCGTGGCCCGAGCGGCGATGCCACCGGGGGCGGCCCGGGCGCGACTGGCGCTCGGGGCCGAGCCGGCGACTCGGCCCCGCCTGGCGAGGTCGCGCGATGCCGCGGCGCCGTTCCGGGCGGGATCGGCGCCCGGAGGGGCGGCCCTGGGCGGGCCGGAGGCCCCCCGGCCGCGGCCGCCGGTGCGGCCGTTGACGGCGCGGCCGGTCGCGGTGGAGTCGGCGCCGACGGCCGAGCCGCAACGCGTCCCACCGTCGGGGAGCACGGCGGAGCGGGGGAGCGCGACGCGCGGCTGCGCCGGTGAGCCGGCGGAACTGGACGCCGACAAGCTCTACACCGCCCGGCTCCAGGCCGCCCGGGCGCGGCCGTACCTGGCCACGGCGTTGTTCGCGCTGCGGGTCGTGGTGTCGGGGACCACCCCGACCATGGCCGTCGACCGGCACTGGCGCTGCTACGTCTCGCCCGGTTTCGTCGCCCGCACGCCGGTCGAGGAACTCGCGGGCGTGTGGGTGCACGAGGTCTCCCACCTGCTGCGCGACCACCACGGCCGCAGCGACCGCTACGCGCTGGCCAAGGGCCTGACCTGCGCGCCGGAGCGCCTGCGGATGAACATCGCGGCCGACTTCGAGATCAACGACGACATCTTCGGCGACGGCCTGGTCCGCCCCAAGGGCGCGGTCCGGCCAGCGATGGCGCGGCTGCCCGAGGGCTGGCTGATGGAGGACTACCTGGCCCAGTTGCGGGTGGGCGCCCTCCCGGAGGACCTCGCCTGGCTGGACTGCGGCAGCGGCGCCGACGGCTTGGACCGGCCCTGGGACCTGGGCGCGGACGGCGCGGACGGGCTGACCGCGCAGGAACGCGACGCGGTGCGCTTCCGGGTCACGCAGGCCATCAACGCCCGGCCCGGCCGGACCCCGGCCGGCTGGCGCCGCTGGGCCGAGGAGGCGTTCCAACCCCCGCAGCCCTGGCGCGAGTTGCTGGGTGCGGCGCTGCGCTCCGCGACCGCCTCCGCAGGGACGGGCGGCGACTACCACTACGGGCGTCCGGCCCGCCGGGCCACCAGCCTGCCCGGGGTCGTCCTGCCCAGCCTGCGGCGCACCCCGCCGCGGGTCGCCGTCGTCATCGACACCTCCGGTTCGGTCACCGACGCCGAACTCGGCGCGGCACTGCGCGAGGTCACCGCCATCAGTCAGGCGATTGGCGGCCGACGCGACCTGGTGACCGTCGTCCCCTGCGACGCGGCGGCGCAGCGGGTGACCACGCTGTGCCGCGCCGAGGAGATCCCCCTGCTCGGCGGGGGCGGCACCGACCTGCGAGCCGGGTTCGTCCGCGCCCTGCGGGCCCGTCCGCGCCCGGACGTCGTGGTCGCCCTCACCGACGGACAGACCCCGTGGCCGAGCAGCCGGCCACCGTGCCGCACGGTGGTGGGCCTGTTCCCGCGGTCCCGGAACCACGAGGAGGACGAGGAGTACCGGCCGAGCGGCCCGCCCGCCTGGGCCCGGGTGGTGGAGATCCGCAGCTGAGCGGGCGGTGCAGAGTGGTCCACTCGCACAGTGGATGAGTGGCCCTGTGGGCTGGTCCACTGGGCCCGTAGCGTGGGGACCATGACGATCAAGGAGATGCGGCGGGCGGGCGGTGCCCGCGGGCCCGCGCGGGGGGCGGGCTCACGGGCACCGGGGGCGCAGCGCCGGCGGATCGCGCTGCTGGCCGTGGCGGGTGGGCTGATCGCGGCGAACCTCTACTACTGCCAGCCGTTGCTGCCCCGAATCGCGGCCTCCTTCGGCGCCGACCGGGGCTCCGCGGGCCTGCTCGTGACGTTGACCCAACTCGGGTACACCGCCGGGCTGTTGCTGATCGTGCCGCTCGGCGACATCGTGCCGCGCCGCCGGCTGGTCGGGGTGCTGACCGCAGTGGGCACCGCAGGGCTGGTGCTGACCGGCGTGGCGCCCGGGCTCTGGGGCGCGCTCGTAGGGGGACTGCTCGCCGGGGCCGCGTCCAGTACCGTCCAGATCCTCACGCCCTACGCGGCGTCGATCGCGCCGGAGGGTGAGCGGGCACGCGCCGTCGGGACCATGCTGACCGGCGTGCTGCTCGGCATCCTGCTCTCCCGCAGCGCCGCCGGGCTGGTGGGTGCGACGCTCGGCTGGCGCGGCGTCTTCCTGCTGGCGGCACTGGTGCTGGCAGCCACCGGCCTGCTGCTGCACCGGATCCTCGAACCCGGACCTCCCGAGGTCAGGCTCGGCTACCGGACCCAGTTGGCGCAGGTGTTCCGGCTCGCCGCGAGTGAGTCGCTGCTGCGCCGCCGCGCCCTGATCGGGGCCTGCTGCTTCGCGGCGTTCAGCTGCTTCTGGGCCACCTCCGCGTTCCTGCTCGCCGGGGCGCCCTACCGGTTCGGTGAGTCCGCGATCGGCTGGTTCGCCCTGGTCGGTGCGGCGGGCGCGCTCGCCGCACGGACCGTGGGCGGCCTCGCCGACCGGGGCCACCAGCGGGCGGCGACGGCGGTGCTGCTCGGGTCGGGTGTCGCGGCCTTCGCCGCGATGGTGCCCGGCGGCCGCAGCCTGGCCTGGCTGGTGGCGGGGGTGCTGGTGATGGACGTCGCCGTGCAGGGCACCCACCTGATGAACATGAGCGACGTCTACGCCCTGCCCGGCCACCCCCGGGCCCGCCTCGCCTCCGTCTACATGACGGCCTACTACCTCGGCGGCACGGCCGGATCCCTGCTCGGCACCACCGGATACCGCCTCGCAGGCTGGCCCGCTGTCCCGTGCATCGGCGCCGCACTGCTCGCCGTCGCGCTGGTGGCGGCGCTCCGACCGGATCCGAGGGCCCGAACAGGCATGCCCGCCCCGGAAACGGGCACGTGAACCGTGGGGAGTCCGTGAACCCTGGGAATCCAGGAACGAGGGATGACACCGATGACCGACATCCAGGCCCGGCCCGCCCGGGCGATCCCCGCCGACCACGCTGAGACGCTCGACCCCGACGGGCACGGCGACCTGCTCCAGCAGCTGGCCGCCGAGCACTGGGAGATGCGGATGCTGTTCAGCGCCGTGCTGGGCACCCCGCTCGGCGACCCGGAGCGCAGCACCCTGATGGACCGCATCACCACCCGGCTCGTGCGGCACGGCGTCGTCGAGGAGGGCGTCCTCTACCCGATGGTGCGCCGACTGCCCGAGGACGCGGACAGCGAGCTGTCGCGGCGCGGTCTCGAGGACCACGCGCGGTGCGAGGCGTCCCTGCACCAGATCGGGCTGCGCAAGGCCACCGACCCGGACTTCGACCACCTGGTGGCCGTGCTCCACGAGCACGTCACGGGGCACCAGAACTGGGAGGAGGCGCGGCTCTTCCCGCTGCTGCGGGAGGCCTTCGGGCAGGGCGAACTCGACGCCGCCGGAGACCGGGCCCGTGAGCTGCGGCGCCGCGCGCGCACGACCGCCCAGGCCCCACCCGGTGTCCAGCCCCCTGAGGACCACTTCCCGCCGCCCGAGCAGGGCCTGCGGCAGCGCCTCCACGACCGGTTCACCCCGGCCGGCGGCTGGGGTGCGCTGCGCCCGCACTGAGCGCGGGCCTCGGGATCAGGGACCGGAACCAGGCCGGACACGGGAAATCAGGTGCGCGGTGGAACCGGAACCGGACGGTGCAACGGCGGCGTGGCCGCGGATCGGGACCCTCGTCCTGGACGAGGGACCCGGATCGGTGGCGCGCTGCCGTGTGTTCGTGCGCCACTGCCTGGAGGACGGCGGCTGGCCGGACAAACTCGACGGCGAGGAGCGCCGGCAGGCTGTCGAGGAGGTGCTGCTGCTGGCCTCGGAGATCGCCACCAACGCCTGCCTGCACGCCGACGGCCCCCGTCGGCTCACCGTCAGCGGGAGCGGGACGACCGTGCGCGTCGAGGTCGCCGACGGCAGCGCGCTGCTGCCGGTGCTGCGTCCCGAGGGAGGCGTGCCGTGCGGGGACGGCCGGTTCGGCGGACACGGCATGCGCATCGTGGACCGGCTGACCCGCGGGCGCTGGGGGAGCGAGGCGCACGGCACCGGCAAGACGGTCTGGTTCGAACTGGTTCGCCCCGAACCGTCCTGGACAGGCCTTGACCGGCCCATGAGGAGCCATGGGCCGGCTTCGGGGACACCGGCGTGAGCGGTCGGCTCAGCGGCGTCAGACCAGGGACTTCAGCGAGGCGGCGTCGTAGGGAGCCAGCTCGTCGAAGCGGCCCGCGAGCACCTTGGCCGCCCACTCCGGATCCTGGAGCAGCGCACGGCCGACGGCGACCATGTCGAACTCCTCGCGCTCCATCCGGTCCAGCAGGTTGTCCAGCGCCTGCACGGGCGAGCCCTCGCCCATGAACGCGCCCAGGAAGTCGCCGTCGAGGCCGACCGAGCCCACGGTGATCGTCGGGCGGCCGGTGAGCTTCTTCGTCCAGCCGGCCAGGTTCAGGTCCGAGCCCTCGAACTCCGGCAGCCAGTAGCGGCGGGTGGAGGCGTGGAAGGCGTCGACACCGGCGGCGGCCAGCGGGGCGAGGACGGCCTCCAGCTGCTCCGGGGTCTCCGCCAGGCGGGCGTCGTACGCCTCCTGCTTCCACTGCGAGTAGCGGAAGATCACCGGGAAGTCGGCGGAGACCCGCTCGCGGACCGCGGCCACGATCTCGGCGGCGAACCGCGTGCGGGCGACCGGGTTGCCACCGTAGGCGTCGGTGCGGCGGTTGGTGCCCGCCCAGAGGAACTGGTCCACCAGGTAGCCGTGGGCGCCGTGCAGTTCGACGCCGTCGAAGCCGATCCGCTCGGCGTCGGCGGCGGCCTGCGCGAACGCGCCGATCACCTCGTCCAGGTCGCCCTGGGTCATCGCGTTGCCGGTGCCCTCGGTGCCGTCGATGCGCAGCCCGGACGGGCCGACGGCGGGCGCCTCGGCGAACGGCGGCTGACCCTGCTTGCGCACCATGCCGATGTGCCACAGCTGCGGCACGATCGTGCCGCCGGCCGCGTGCACCGCGTCGGCCACCCGGGACCACCCGGCCAGCTGCTCTTCACCGTGGAAACGCGGTACCCGGTCGCTCTGCCCCGCCGACTCGTGCCCGACGTACGTGCCCTCGGTGACGATCAGCCCGACGCCCGCCCCGGCGCGGCGCGCGTAGTAGGAGCCCACGTCCTCACCGGGGACGCCGCCCGGGGAGAACATGCGCGTCATCGGCGCCATGGCGATGCGGTTGGGGACGGTCAGCCCGTTCAGGGAGAGAGGCCGGGAGAGGATCTCGGCCGCGCGGGAGACGGCGGACGCAGCGGTGGTCATGGGGTTCCTCGGGGTGCCGGACGGATGTGCAGGCGCGGTGGCCGCGCGCACGTGACAACCGCCGCGGGCCGGGCCGCATTTCGCACCGGCCCCCGACCGGCCTGTGATACCCGCCATATTGCCCGGTGGCGGCGCCCGTGGTTGTCGGCAAGGCTGGTCGGCAGAGAGGCCGGGGACAGCGGGCAGCCTGAGGAGGCCGGTGTGACGACGCAGCCGCGGCCGACGGCGCGGACCGTCGGGGACGTCATGAGCGCGCGGGTGGTGACCGCGACGAGCGGGACGCCGTTCAAGGAGCTCGTGCGGTTGATGGACGAGCACCGGGTGAGCGCGCTGCCGGTGCTGGACGAGGGCCGACGCGTCCTCGGCCTGGTCTCCGAGGCCGACCTGCTGCTGAAGCAGGCCGACCGGCAGCGCCGGCTCGGCATGCGCTCCGGCCTGCTCGACCCGGACGAGGCGGCCCGGACCGCGGCCCTGCGCGCCGCCGACCTGATGAGCGCGCCCGCCGTGGTGACCGGCCCCGACGCGACCGTCGCCGCGGCGGCGCGCACGATGATCCGCCGCCGGGTCAAGCGCCTGCCGGTCGTGGACGACGACGGCGTACTGCTCGGCATCGTCAGCCGGGCCGACGTGCTCACCGTCTTCCTGCGCGCCGACGACGCGCTCGGCGAGGACGTCCGCACCGCGCTGGCGGCCGCGCTCGGCGCGGACGAGGCGGCCGGACTGAGCGTCGCCGTCGCCGACGGCGTGGTGACTCTCGGCGGAACCCTGGCCGACACCGCGCGGATCCCGCTGGTCGCCGAGACCGTGCGCGCAGTGGACGGCGTGGTGGACGTGACCTTCGCGCTCGGATAGCCCGCAGACTCCGAGGCATCAGCCCGGGTAGGCGTCCAGCGTGGGGCGCTTGGCCGGACGGTTGTCACCGCTGGACCGGCCGGTGAGCCGGCGCCCGATCCACGGCAGGACGTGCAGGCGCACCCAGCGCAGATCGGCGCGGAGCTTGGCCAGGCGCGGCACGGGCGCCGCCGGGGGCAGCGGCTCGCGCCAGTCGAACGAGGCCGGGTACCCCAGCGCCTGAAGCACTCCCTCCGCGACGCGGCGGTGGCCCTCGGGCGAGAAGTGCAGGCGGTCCTCGGCCCACATCCGCGCGTCGTCGAACGCCGGGACGTGGAACAGGTCGACGACGACGATGTTGTCGTGGGCGGCGGCGAAGTCCCGCACGAAGCCTTGCAGCCGCAGGATCTGCGGCATGATGCGCGCGCTGCCGCGCATGCGCCGGCTCGGGTCGACGCTGAAGAACATCACGACGCACTCGGCGTCGGCGGCGAGGCGCTCCGCGAGGGCCCCGAGGGTGCGCTCCACGTTCTCGATGTCGCAGCCCGGGCGCATCACGTCGTTCAGTCCACCGGCGAGCGTCACCAGCTCCCCGCGCAGGGCGACGGCGGCGTCGCCCTGCTCGTCGGCGATCTGCCCGATCAGCTTGCCGCGCACCGCCAGGTTCGCGTACCGGAACTCCCCGCCCTCCGCGTCGCCCGCGAGCCGCGCGGCGACGCGGTCGGCCCAGCCCCGGTAGTGACCGTCGGAGAGGACTTCGTCGCACATGCCCTCGGTGAAGGAGTCGCCGAGGGCGACCATGCTGCGGTAGCGGAGCGTCTGGTTCATAGTGCAACGATTCTAGACGTCCGCGCCGGAAGCGCGGGAGCGTTCGCGGGCGCGCCGAAACGGGGGCGGGCGGGGTGTCGGTCCAGAGAGGCGAGGAGCCGCAGCAGTCGGCTCCAGCCCGTCTCGCGGGCCTGGTTGTTGCCGAACGCCGTGCCTCCGTCGGCCTCGGACGCGAGGCTCGGGCGGAACGGGAAGGTGCCGAGCCCGTCGACGCCCCCGGCCACCGGACGCTGCCGGCCCCGGGCCTGCCGGGGCAGGAAGATCACGGCACCGCGCCCCCGGGGCTGCGACCAGCCCCACGCTGGAGCAGGCGCTGGATCCCGCCGCGGGTGCGGTAGAAGCCCTCCAGGGCTGACGGGTGCACAGGGGACGAGCGGGGAAGACCGGGGAAGGGCCGTTGCCGGCGCCCCCGTGTGATGTCTTCGACACCACGCGGGGGCACGGACAACGGCCCTCGGCCGTGGGCAGGAGCCTCACTCCGTGCGCAGCGCCGTCGCGGTGCGGGCGCGGGCCGCCCAGCTCGCCGGGGCGAGCGCGCCGAGCGTGGCCAGGACCAGCCCGCCCGCCAGCAGCGAGAGCACGAGCGGCGCGTGGAACACGTCCAGGTCGACGCCGGGCACGTCGGTGCCGGCCGCGCCCGCCATCGCGGGCAGCACGGTGCGCTGCAGCAGGATGCCGATCGGGACACCCACCGCGCCCGCCACCAGACCGATCACCGAGACCGACGCCAGCACCATGCCCACGGTCTGACGCGGCTTCAGGCCGAGTGACTTCAGCACGCCCAGGTCGTGGATCCGCTCCCTGGTGTCCAGCAGCACGGTGTTCAGCACGCCCAGGCCGGCGACGGCGACCAGCATCAGCGTCAGGATCGTGGCCAGGCTGTCCATGGCCAGCACCACGATGCTGATGCGCGGGGGACCGGGCGTCGCGCTGAGCCCGTAGCGCGCCACGGCGCGGTTCAGCGCGTCGGTGTACGCGCCGGCGTCGGTGCCCGGCTTCAGGTCGATCGCGAAGGAGCGCGCGTCGGGTACCAGCGGCAGCGCCAGCGAGGTGAGCGAACCCTCGTCCGTCAGCAGCTTGTTGTCGAGCGACAGCACCTCTCCGACGAGCCGCACCGACGCGGTGCGACCGTTCTCGGTCAAGGTGACCGTGTCGCCGACGTGCACGCCGTAGGTGGTCAGGAACGCCTGCGGCACGACCGCCTCGCCGGGGCCGGTGAACCAGCGGCCGGAGACCATCTGCATCGAGGCCCAGCCGGACTCGCCCTCGTAGGAGACGACCTGCGTCTGTCCGGTGTGTCCGGCGACGGCGGTGCGGGCGGTGGAGATCTCGACCGCGTGGGCCGTGCCGGGCTGCGCGGCGATCGCGCGGCTCGTCGCGTCCAGGTCGGCCGCGGTGATCAGGCGGGGCTTGGCGTCGCTGCCGGGCCCCGGGAACGGCAGCACCTGGACGGCACCGGGGTTGTCCTGCAACAGGCCCTGCTGCACCTGGTTGAGCGACAGTGCCAGCCCGGCCCCGAAGGTGACGCCGACGGTGCCGAGGAGCACGGCCGCCATCGTGGTCGCCGAGCGGCCAGGACGGCCGAGGGGGAGCGCGAGACCGAGGGAGAGCCAGCGCGGCAGCGGCAGCCGGGAGGCGTAGCCGTGGGCGGCGCGGCCGAAGCGTCCGGCCTGCTCGGTACGGCCGACGGCCAGCGCCTCCACCGTGCGCAGCCTTCCGGCCCGCCGGGCCGGGATCAGCGCGGCGCCCGCCACGGCCCCCAGCACGAGCAGCGGCACGACCAGGTCCAGCCAGAGGGGGATGCCCAGGGTCACGCTGCGCAGCGCCTTGTCGGCGACGCCCATGACCGGGATCGACAGCAGGTTGCCGAGGACCACCCCGGCGACCGCGCCGGTCGTCGCGGGGATCAGCGCCTGGCCCAGGTAGGCGCGGACGACCTGCGCCGGGCTGAAGCCGATCGCCTTGAGGATGCCGATCCGGCGCCGCCCTGCCGTCACCGCGCCGCTCACCACGATGCCGATGACCAGCAGCGACATGAACAGCCCGAGCACCCCGAAGGCCACCAGGAACGGCACGAAGGTCGCCGAGGTCCGGTCGGCCTCCTGCTCGACGTCGAGGTAGGAGGAGGAACCGAGCGTCGCGCCGGCCGGGAGCGCCGAGGTGACGGCGGCGCGGTCCGCCTCGATCTCGGCGCGGCTGCCCGCGTGGGCGAACCGGTAGAGCATCTGCTGCTGCGGCACGGCGCCCGGCGGCGTCAGTGCGGCGATCTCCTCCGGTGCCACCCACCCGTCGGCCGTGTGGGTGACGGAGGCGGCCAGCCCCACGACGGTGAGCGTGGGGTGGCCCGGTGCGTCCGGCACGGTCACCGTGTCGCCCACGGCCAGCGGCGAGTTGCCGTCCGGCAGCACGATCTGGCCGGGTCCGGTGATCCAGTGGCCGACGGTGACCCGCAGATCGTCCAGTGGCCCGTCGATCGGGCGGCCCACGACCGTGGTCGGCTCCAGCGGGTCGCCTGCCGGGGTGAACCGGTCACCCTTGGCGACGCGTGGGTGCAGGGTCAGCGCCGGGTACGGACCGGCGGTCGCGGTGACACCGGCCGCGTGCGCCGTGCCGGCCAACTGCCCCGCGTCGACGACGGCGCCGTCGACGTTCACGGACAGGTGCGCGCCGTGCTGCGCGTCGAATGCGCGCTGGTAGGGCCCCTGCGAGTCGAGGAGCAGCCCGCCCGCCAGGACGGACGCGGTGACGGCGGTCATCGTCGTCAGTGCCATCACCAGCGTCTGCACGCGCTTGCGGCTGACGCCCGCGCGGACGATCCGGCCCAGGGGGTTCTGGCGCCTGCGGCTCACTTGGCCACCGCCAGTGGGGCGTTGCGCAGGTCACGGGCCAGCTTGCCGTCGACCAGCTCGATGACGCGCGTGGCGCACTGGGCGGCGAGACCCGTGTCGTGGGTGACCAGGACCAGCGTGCGGCCCTCGGCGACCAGCGCGCCGAGCAGCTCGCGCACCTCCGCCGCGGCGGCGCTGTCCAGCGCTCCCGTCGGCTCGTCGGCCAGCAGCAGCGGGGGGTTGTTCATCAGGGCGCGTGCGACCGCGACGCGCTGGCGCTGACCGCCGGAAAGGGTGCCGGGATAGGACCGGGCGTACCGGACGATGCCGAGGCGGGTGAGCAGCTCGTTCGCGCGCTCCCGTGCCTCGCCGCGGGAGGTGCCCGCCAGCTGGGCGGGGATCAGCACGTTGTCCTCGACGGTCAGGTCGTCGAGCAGGTTGAAGAACTGGAAGACCATCCCGATCCGCTCCCGCCGGTACCCGGCGAGCGCCGCCTCGCCCAGCTCGTGGACGGGCGTGCCGGCGACCCGGACGACGCCCTTGTTCGGGCGGTCCAGTCCGGCGATCAGGTTGAGCAGCGTCGACTTGCCGCTGCCTGACGGCCCGAGCACGGCGAGGGCCTCGCCGGCGGCGACCTCCAGGGAGAAGTCGGCCAGGGCGGGGCGGGCGGCGTCGGTGGCGTCGTAGGTCTTGCTGACGTCGCGGATCTCGATGATCGGCGCGGACACGGGTCCTCCGGTGCGTCGGACGGTTCGTTGGCTGACGGGAACGAAGCTACGAACTCGCACGTCAGGCTCGATATATGGGTGGACGGTCAGTGCGGGGTGTACTTACCTACACCCGGGATCGGGTGTCCACGCCCAGCGCGTCGCGTGGCGGTGCGTGGGCAGACTGGGCGGCGACGATCACCGAACCGTGGAGAGCGACCATGCACCCAAGCCCGGGCCCCCGGCGCGGCCGCGCCGTATCGGCAGGCGAGCCGCGCCTCGAACTCGCGCAGAGGATCTCGTGGGGGACGACGTGGGGGACGCGTCTGACCCGCACGATGCTGGCACCGTTCCGGCTGGCGTACCTGCTCGCGCTCACCGCCTGCGGGCTCGCCGCCCTGCTGGGCGGACCGGCCCTGGGCGCCCACCACCTGCTGAGTGGTGGGCTGAGCTCGCCCAGCGACCACCTCCACGTCTACCTCGGCCTGCTGATCACGTTGGGCCCCTGCCTGATCTGGGGCGCGTCGTGGGCGAGTGGCGGTGGGGGGCGCGCGGCCGGAGCGGTGCTGACCCTTCCGGGCGTCCTCTCGGTCGCGGCCGCCGTCCTCTATCGCGGTGACACCCCGGGCGGCAACCACGGGGTGGTCCTGCTCGGTCCGCCGCTGCTGCTTCTCGGTGTGCTGGCTGCCCGCTGGGTGGCCTCCGAGCAGCGCCGCCTGGTCGGGCAGTGGTGGGGGACGCCGATTCCGGACGGCTACCGCCCGCTGCCCGAGGCCCGTCCGGGCCAGTGGTGGGCCAGGACGCGGGCCGGGACCGTCGGCTGGGTGACCGACCCGGCGCTGTGGCGGGACGTGGCGTGGACGCTGGTCTCCGGCGTCCTCGCCGTCGGCGGACTGGTGCTGCTCGTCACCTCGCCCTGGCTGCTCGACAAGCTCGGCCCCAAGGGCCAGTTCGCCCAGCCGGGGGTCCTCTACCGGCTGGCCCTGGTGATGTCCCCGGCCCTGGTGCTGTGGGGCGCGCCCGTCGTCCTCGACCTGCACGCCCGCGCCGCGCGGGCGCTGATCGGTCCCTCCCGCCGGCGCGAGCTGACCGCCCGGGTCCAGCACCTGTCCGCGACGCGGGCGGAGACCATCGACCACAACGCCGCCGAGCTGCGCCGCATCGAGCGCGACCTGCACGACGGCGCGCAGGCCCGCCTGGTCGCGCTCGGCATGGCCCTGAACGCGGCCGAGCAGCTCTTCGACACCGACCCGGCCGCCGCCCGGGCGCTGGTGACGGAGGCGAAGGGCGCGTCGGCGAAGGCGCTCGTCGAGCTGCGCGACCTGGTGCGCGGCATCCACCCGCCGGTGCTGGCCGACCGCGGCCTCGTCGACGCGGTCCAGGCGCTGGCGCTGGACCTGCCGCTGTCCGTGGAGGTCGCCGGTGAGCTGGAGCGCCGTCCACCGGCCGCGGTCGAGTCGGCCGCGTTCTTCGCGGTCAGCGAGCTGCTCGCGAACACCGTCAAGCACGCGCAAGCCAGGCGGGGTTGGGTGGAGATCGGCCATACTGACGGCATGCTGCGGATCGTCGTCACCGACGACGGCCGCGGCGAGGCCGACCCCGGCCGGGGGAGCGGGCTGCGTGGCATCGAGCGTCGACTGGCCGCGTTCGACGGCGTCCTCGCCGTCAGCAGCCCCGTCGGCGGTCCCACCATCGCGAGTCTGGAGATCCCTTGCGCGTCGCCATCGCCGAAGACCTCTTCCTCCTCCGTGACGGCCTGACGCGCCTGTTGCAGGCGCACGGCATGGAGGTCACGGTCGCGGCGGAGAACGGCGAGGAGCTGTTGGAGGCGGTCCGCAAGGACCGCCCCGACGTGGCGGTGGTCGACGTGCGGCTGCCGCCCACCTTCACCGACGAGGGCCTGCGCGCCGCGCTGACCGCTCGCGCGGAGCTGCCCGGCCTGCCGGTGCTGGTGCTCTCCCAGTACGTCGAGCAGCTCTACGCCCGCGAGCTGCTGGCCGACGGCAGCGGCGGCGTCGGCTACCTGCTCAAGGACCGGGTCCTGGACGGCTCCACGTTCATCGACGCCGTCCGCAGGGTCGCCTCCGGCGGCACCGCGATGGACCCGGAGGTGATCGGCCGCCTGCTCACCCACAACGCCGCCGCGGGCCCCGTCGCCACCCTGACCCCGCGCGAGCGCGAGGTGCTCGCGCTGATGGCGGAGGGCCGCAGCAATGCGGCGATCGCGCAGCAACTGGTCATCACGGAGCGGGCGGTGGCCAAGCACACGGCGTCCATCTTCGTCCGCCTGGACCTCCAGCAGTCCGACGACGACAACCGCCGCGTGCTGGCCGTACTGGCTTACCTGAACCAGTAGTCGCACTCGCCGCAGAGCCCCGCGCCCTTCAAGAAGTCGCTACGCGCCTTCGACCGTCGAAGTGACGGGCGTGCCGATTTCGACCGTGCGGCTGACGGTGCAGAGGCGGTCGTGGGACGTCTTCACCGCGCGGGGCAGGATCGTGCGGGCGCGGTCGCCGCCCTCGCCCTCGGGGAAGGAGACGTGGAAGGTGACCGCCAGGTTGGTCATGTGCTGGCCCTGCTCGTCGCTGACCTTGTCGCCCTGCACGGAGACGGTGAACTCCAGCGGCTCCGCGTGGCGGCTCGTCGCCACGTCCGCGTCGATCGCCGTGCAGCCGCCGATCGCGGCGAGCAGCAGCTCGACCGGGCTGAAGTCGGCGTCGCCGTGCGAGCCGAAGGTGAGGGTGCCGCCCCGGACGTTGGTCGCCACGTAGCGGCCTGACTCGGTGCGGTCGATCCGGACGGAACGCAGGGTGTCGTCGCTCATGACGACGACACTATGCGATCACGGGTCACACCGGACGGATGTCCCGGTGCTGCGCGGTCAGCGCGACGTACCACTCGGCGTTCATCTTCAGCTCCGCCCGCTCCTGCTCGGTCAGCTCGCGCCGCACCTTCGCCGGGACGCCGGCGACCAGGGAGCCGGGCGGCACCTGCATGCCCTGCGGGACCAGGGCGTTCGCCGCGACCAGCGAGCCCGCGCCGATGCGGGCGCCGTTCAGGACGGTGGCGCCCATGCCGACCAGGCAGTCGTCCTCGACGGTGCAGCCGTGCAGGACCGCGTTGTGGCCGACCGAGACGCGCGCCCCGACGGTGAGCGGGAAGCCGGGGTCGGCGTGGCCGGAGCAGTTGTCCTGCACGTTGCTGTCGGCGCCGATGCTGATCGCCTCGCAGTCGCCGCGCAGCACGGCGCCGTACCAGACGCTCGCCCCGGCGGCGAGCTTCACGTCGCCGAGCACGGTCGCGTTCACGGCGACGAACGCCGTCTCGTCGACCTCGGGCGTGCGCCCGGCGACGGCGGCGACGAGCGGGCGGGCGGGGGACTGGGTCATGAGGCTCTCCTGCGGCTGTGACGGTCGTGCGCGCGGTCGTACCGAGTCCGATCCTGCCGGATGTCGCGCACGGGTTCTCGCCCGCCCCCTCCTTAGCCTGGCCCTATGACTCTTCCTGCCGCGATCAGCGTCGTGACGCTGGGCGTCACCGACCTCGACCGGAGCATCGCCTTCTACCAGGCCCTGGGCTGGCCGCTGTCCTCCGCCTCGCAGCCCGGCGCCATCGCGTGGTTCCGCACGGCGGGTGCCACGCTCGGGCTCTTCCCGACCGGGGACCTCGCCGCGGACGCGGGCGTGCCGGAGGGCGGGGAGCCGGTGTTCCGCGAGGTCACCCTCGCCGTCAACCTGGGGAGTCGGGAGGAGGTCGACGCGGCGATGGCCGTCGCCCTGGGCGCGGGCGCGGATCTGGTGAAGGCGCCGGTGGCCGCCGAGTGGGGCGGCTACAGCGGCTACTTCGCCGATCCGGACGGCCACCTGTGGGAGCTCGTCCACGCCCCGGGGTTCCCGCTCACGGGTGACGGGCGCGTCGACATGCCCGTCTGAGCGGGCCGAGACTGGCGGTATGGGTCTGCACCGCTACCGATTCCTGTCCAGCTGGGAGCTCCCCGCCCCCTACGAGCACGTCTTCCGGGCGCTGGCCGATCCGCAGTCCTATCCGCTGTGGTGGCCGCAGATCCTGGAGGTGCGGCAGTTGACCGACGACAGCGGGCGGATGCGCTTCCGCTCGCTGTTGCCGTACGAACTCTCCGTCACGGCCTTCGCCGTCCGGAACGACCCCGAGGCGGGTGTTCTGGAGGCGCGGCTCCTGGGCGACCTCCAGGGCGTGACCCGTTGGTCCGTCAGCCGTCGCGGCGACGGCCGGACCCTCGCGCTCTTCGACGAGGACGTCGTCGTCTGCAAGCCGCTGATGCGGAGGCTCGCCCTCCCCGGAAGACCGGCATTTCGGGTGAATCATGCCTGGATGATGCGCAGTGGCCGCCTGGGACTCACCCACTATCTGGCCCTCTGCCATTGGTCTTGACCAATGACCCCGCTGCCCCTATGGTCGCCATAACGCAACGTCCTTTAATAAATAAGGGAACGTAATCTCGCCCTTCCCAGCAGGGCGCACACAGGCGGAGGCAAGGGTGGGGACCACGGCGACCGAGTCGGTACCGGAGCCCAAGTACTGGCAGCTGCGCACGGTTCTGGTCCGAACCATCGAGCAGGAGTTCCACACCGGCGAGATCCTCCCCAACGAGCGCGACCTGGCCGCCCGCTTCGGGGTCGCCCGGGCGACCCTGCGGCAGGCGCTCGACCAGCTCGAGCTCGAGGGCCGCCTGGTCCGGCGCCGCGGCATCGGCACGCTGATCGCCGCCCCCCGCATGGGCATCCCCGTCGCGGAGGCGTCCGGCCGGGACACCTGGCGCATCGTCGACTGCGGCACCGGCCCGGCGTCCGCGAACGTCGCCAAGGCGCTCGGCCTGGAGACCGGCGTCGAGGTCCACAGCGTCCGCCGGGTGCGGATGATGGCCGGTACGGCCGTCGGCACCGAGACGCTGTTCGTCCCCGTCGAGATCATGCCGCACGTCCCCGGGTTCCTGGCGGAGTCGAGCCGGGCGCGGGCGATGCTGAAGCAGTTCCAGGCCCTGCCGATCGAGGGCGAGTCCCGCGCGGTCGAGCTCGGCGTGGCCGAGGAGGAGCAGGCCCGCCTGCTGGAGCGCCCGCCGGGCATCCCGGTCCTGGTCCTCACCACCCGCTACGCGGGCGAGGACGGCCCGCTCGCGGTCGCGGTCTCCACCTACCGCGCGGACACCTGCAAGCTCACCTTCGGCGACTCCGGCGTCGAGGTCCGCGCCGCCTCCTGACGCCGACGGTCAGCCCCCGGCGGGGGCGACCGTCAGTCCCGCGCGGTCGGGCTCGGCGTGGCCGAGGAGGAGCAGGCCCGCCTGCTGGAGCGCCCGCCGGGCATCCCGGTCCTGGTCCTCACCACCCGCTACGCGGGCGAGGACG